>NZ_JBSQIL010000003.1:0-56794 GCF_055108775.1 Soehngenia sp.
TAATTAATTAATTGTTTAATTGCAAAATCTATTGAATTTTTAATTTTAGCTGTGGATAACTCTATATATTTTTAATTTTGTATTCTGCAACTATCTATTCAAATTTGCTGTACATGATTCTACTTATGCGAGTTGTTAAATCTATGAATATAGTATATCACAAAAATGGATAAAATATTCCATATAAATCTACTTATCCATTGAATCAGTATTTTTTTGGTGATTTCTCAACAAGAATCATAAAAAAATAGCATCAAAAATGTTGTTTAAACACATTCTATAATCACCCTCTGACTGGAATATATAACATGATTTTCAAAATAATTTACTAGGTAGTATATTTTTAGTTACTTTTTATAAAATAAGTTTTTAAATTCTTCAAAATCGACATATTTTATACGTCGTCCTTGTTCAGTATCTATCATATCTATGAAAATAAATATTTCTTTCTCATCGTTTTTGTTCTCTACATTAAATATGATATTATTTTCATTTTTCTCATAGCAATCTCCCTTATCTATAAAGAATAAGTTATATTTTTGTTTATTAATTATTTAATTAACACAATTTTTGTTCTATTTCAAGTTTGATAATTAGTAAAAATATAACAAATTAAATTATCATATTTAATTTTTCTTAAATATGCCGATAAGCTTAGGTAGATAAAAATAAACTTCCATTTAGAGGATGGTGCATATGAAAGGTACAGTAGTTAATATATGGTTTAATACTATCGAGAAAATAATGGGCAAGGAAAAAAGAAATGAAGTAATGAGAAAAAATGGCTGGAATCCAGATAAGCTAATAACTCCTTTAGAAGAAATTGAGGATCAAAAGATTCTTAGCCTAATGAATGCATTTGCAAAAGAAAACAACATGACTTCAAATGAGATGTGGAGAATTTTAGGTCAAAATAACATCAATTCCTTTTATAACTGGTTCCCTTCTTATTTTGAAAAGAATTCAGCCAAAAGTTTCTTAGCACTTATGGACAAAGTACATACTCAGTTGACTAAAATGATACCCGGTGCTAAGCCCCCTAGACTGATTCCTGAAGATATTGATGACAATACCTTGATAATTACTTACAAATCAAAAAGAGGGTTAATTGATTATTTCCTTGGTCTGATAGAAGGAACAGGAGAATTTTTCAACGAAAAAATTGAATCCGAAATAATTGAAAAAGAAGTTGATAGCGATGGTGTTCATACAGTAAGAGTAAAAATACATTTTGAAAAAGGTGACAAGAAACATAAAACCTATAAAGCTTCAAAATTGCTTTCTTTATCTTTTATAAAATATGCACCTCTTAAGATTGCTATCTACCCAACTATCTTAAGTTTCGCTCTTATTGCAATTTTAAATGGGTTTACAGACTATATCCTATTGATAGGAGCTCCTTTAATAGTTCTTATCTCCACAATGCTTGTTTCAAAAACAATCATAAAGCCTACATTGGATTTGCCTGAAGAGATTAAAAAACTCGGAGAAATTCATTTAGATGAGGATTTGATTGTACACACTAATGACTACAATGAAATGCTTTTTAATTCTGTAAATGAATCAAAAAATAGATTGAGAGAAGAAATAACATATTTTAAAGGTGGAATGGATGATTTATATTCATTCATAGAAAAATTTTCTAAAGTAGCAGATAATTTAGGAGATGTTTCCGATTCAATCTCTAAAGCTGTCCAAGAAGTTGCAGATGGTGCTGTACATCAAGCAAACGAGGCTGAAAACTCTGTAAGCATTTTGTCAGATAATATCGAAATGATTGATAAAATAAGCAAAATGCAATTAGATGGTAAAGAAAGTTTAGGAAAAGCTGTCGAGCAAATAGAAACTTCCTTCAATAATCTTGAAAGAGTTTCATCAAACTTAGAAGATGTTAAAAACAATTTTTCATATGTAAACAATCAAGGTCAGGAACTCAGCAAAAAAATCAAAAGTACTATAGAAATAGTAAATACAGTTGAGAGTATAGCAGAGCAAACAAATCTCTTAGCTTTGAATGCCTCAATAGAAGCTGCTAGGGCAGGAGAAATGGGCAGAGGGTTTAGTGTTGTCGCTGAAGAAATTAGAAAATTAGCAGAAAACTCAAAAGAAGCTGTAAATACTATTAATTCAAGCTTAAATGAATTCACAAAGAGTGTAAACAGCATGGTTGGACAGATTAACGACCAGTTTTTACAACTAGAATCAGGTACTCAGACTGTAGCAGATGTGGTTAAAGATAGCAAATTAGCTTCAAATATGATAAACGATGTAAAAGATATGATATCCGAAATATCTGAAAGACTTATAGCAGAAACTAAAAAAATAGATAAAGTATTTGAAAACATAAATAACCTAGCTGCAATCACTGAAGAAAATAGTGCTACATCAGAAGAAATGAGTGCTAATGTTACTAATTTCTCTTCTGAAATCATAAAATTAACCGAAAATATACAAGAACTAGAAAAAGTTATATTATTCCTAAAAAAAGAACTCAGCAGATATACTCTATAAGAAAAGCCAATGGCTTTTCTTTTTATTTGTTGAAAGTACAAGCTTTTTAATATACTATAAGAATGTGACTATCTTATAATGGAGGTAAATATATGGGAAAATTTGCTTTTAAAGGTGGTTTGTTGATAGATGGTAGCGGGAAAAATCCACTAGAAAATTCTCTAGTTCTTGTTGAAGATAAAAAAATTATCTATGCTGGCAAACTGATAGAATTTGCTGATGATTACGAGATCATAGACATAGATAATAAGGTTATCATGCCAGGGCTTATAGATTCTCATCTACATTTTAGTGGAAATCTCTCCGACAACGACAGTGAATGGGTATTGGAGCCAGTTGAACAAAAGGCTGTGGTTGCAGTAAGTCAGGCTAGAGAAGCTCTATTTCATGGATTGACTTCAGTAGGCGAAATATCCCGTTTTGGAATACATATCAGAAATATGATCGAACAGGGGATAATTGAGGGACCTAGGGTTGTAGCAACAGGCCTCGGTTTTTGCAGAACTGCAGGTCATGGAGATAGTCATAGATTGCCCTTAGAATACAACAATATTTCTCACCCTTGGGCAGAAAGAGTTGATGGACCATGGGAATTGAGGAAGGCTGTTAGAAATAGACTTAGAGAGAATCCTGATGCCATAAAAATCTGGTCTACAGGTGGAGGTATTTGGAGATACGATGCTAAAGCTTATACACACTATACAATGGAAGAAATCCAAGCAGTAGTTGATGAGTGCAAAATGGTTAACATTCCAGTATGGTCTCATGCTGAAGGATATGAGGGAGCATTGTTTTCTGTAAAAGCAGGTGTAGATGTAATTATCCACGGTCAAGAGTTAAACGAGGAATGCTTAGAGATAATGAAAGATAAGGATATAACTTTCTGTCCCACACTTCAATTTTTCTATGAATGGTTTAGTGTTTATGAACCTCCATATAGAAAGATACTAGATAACTATCCAGGAAATACAACTGCAGAAAAGGAATTAAACCGCATAATCGATAATTTAAGAAATGCCAAAGAAAAAGGAATTAGGATAACTATAGGCTCTGACTCATTTTGCTCTAGTCTGACTCCATACGGAAAATATGCAATAACTGAAATGTACGCCCTAAAAAATGCAGGACTCAGCGAAATGGAAGTAATAGTGGCAGCTACTAAGAATGGAGCTGAAATGCTCAGAATCGATGATATAACAGGCACTTTAGAAGCAGATAAATTTGCCGATTTACTGGTCTTAGATAAAAATCCATTAGATGATATCAAAAACTTAAATTCTGACAACATGAAGATGATAATGAAAGAAGGAAAATTTATAAAAAGAAATTAGGCTAGGGATAACCCTAGCCTTTCTAAAAATCTATGCCATATTCAAATATATCTCCATCTTCTAAAACTAGATTATTATAAGCGGTTATATATGCTCTTCCTGTAATCTCCGGTATTATTCCCCTATAATTCCCAATCTTAACTTCCTTAATGGCATTCCCTGTGATAGTGCTTCCTAGAACACTCATAGATCTAATACTCTCATTTAACATTATTTCATTTTTCTCATACATCAAAGCTAGCTTTGCAGATGTTCCAGTTCCACAAGGGGATCTGTCGAACTGGTCTTTGCCAAATATTACGATGTTCTTAAAACCTTTAAGGCCATCCCTTAGAGGTTCATAAAACTCAACCAAATCTACAGAGTTTATGTTTGGTAAAAGTGGATGAATTACCTTAAAATTAGCATTAACATAATCTCTTATTTTTAACCCTAAATCCCTAAACTTATATAAATTTGTTTTATTTATTTCGAGACCAAATACATTCGCTGGTACCATAGCAAAGAAATTGCCACCAAAACATATGTCTATTTTAAAGCTTAAAAAATCATCTAAATCAACATCTAAATCTGATTCATAAACAAATGAAGCCACATTAAAAAAACTTATGTCTTCTACTTTGTTATTGTTTACTCTAGCATTTACATCTACAAGTCCTGCTGGGGTGTCTATCTTAAAGTTTGTTACGGGCGACTCCTTTTCTATAAGCCCAATCTCAAGTGCAACCTTTGATGCCCCGATTGTTCCATGTCCACACATATTTAAGTAGCCACCATTATCCATAAAAATGACTCCTAGAGAAGCTTCTTTATGAGTAGGCGTAGTAATTATCGCACCAAACATATTTTCATGTCCTCTTGGCTCTCTCATCAAAAACTTTCTTAAATCATCTAAATTGTTGCTTAAATATGTTCTTTTTTCAGCCATATTTTCTCCTAAAATAGGAGGAAATCCGCCAACTACAACTCTTGTAGGCTCTCCTGCAGTATGGGAATCCACTGTTAATATATTTCTCTTAATTTCCATTTTATCGCCCTTTCTTAAACTTTAGCTATATATTCATAATCTAATGGTACTATCGTCGCTGGAGTAGTTATTTCTACTAAAGCTTTTAGAGTGTCTTTTAATATTCCCATTTGCATATCTACATTGTTTGGTTCTCCCACATTTGCACCCATAGGAACTCTAGGTGCAACTACTCTTGGCGCACCATTTTGTTTAGCTACTGGCGGCAATGCTGCAATTAATATTGTCGGTATACCTATTTTTTCAATAGCTCTCTGCAAAATCACGGCAGAGCGATGGCAAGTGCCTCACCCTGCAGTGAGTACAACTGCGTCGACTTTTATCTCTTTTAATTTTTCTGCAATTTCTGGTCCAGTAACCTCTGTAAAAGCTTCGATATCTCCTCCACCACCCATGGTGCTAAAATTGAGCTCAGATACTTCTTTGATAAATCCGTCATTTGCTAATTCTTTAAGTCTGTCTATTGGAAACATACAGTTTATATCTTTATTGACATCTGCATTGTCATATCCTCCATGACTTACCATTAAGTCATTTCCTATAGCCTCTCTTGGTATAACTCTGTAACTTGTATCCCCTGCTAAATTAAATCTTTTATCAGTTTTCAAATGCACTCCAGCACCCGTTACTAAAGCCACCTTCATTTCATTTAATGGTTTTGTGACGGGTGTCCATACTATTTCAGGTGTTATAGGGACATAAATTTCTGATTTTAAGTTCTTTACTACTGTTAATTTCATATCATATTCCCCTCACTTCTTTTTTGTATAACTTCCGGGTAACTCAACATAAAAGTAACTTCATCTCCCAATTTTATTTCTTCGTCTGTTATGATCATTCTTCTAGAAAGGTTTAGTCTTCCTAATCTTCCATTCATCTCTATGACCACAGCCATGTCAGTGATATCTGTAATTACTCCACTGTATAATCTAGGTTGCAAATCGTATTTAATTTCTTTCATAGTCATCTTCTCTTTCGTAAATTTCTAATCTTTTTTTGCTTTTCTTTAAAATCGTCTCATTAGGAGATAACTCTATTTTCTTGCCCGTTGCTTCTTCAATGAGCCTGATATTCGATAGTTTTACATCTTTAGTGTATTTTCTTTCAGCTGGTTGAATTCTTTCTCCAGCCATCTTTGCCTTCAACATATATATGGCTCTAATAGCATCTTCTTTGGTCAAACAGTTGTTTTCCAATATCTCATTTTCAATCCCTTGACTAGATTTATTCAAGTCAATCAATGCATCCATATATTTATTTCCTACTACAAGCTGACCTTGTACTCCGGCAAAAGTCATTCCAACAACCTCGATACCTCGTTTACCGATCTGTTCGATATGACTTGCAAAGTCGATATGATTGTTTCCAAAGCCTTCTGTAGTGACAATTGCCCCATCCACATTCATAGCTTCTACAGTATTTCCCAAAAGTTTTGACACATAAAATTTCTCGCTATTTATTTGAGGTGATCCTACTAATACAACGGCATTTAAGTCTATCTCTTCGTCGTTTAACATTTCTAATACTAGAGGTTCTCTAAAATAGTGTCTTGAAGTCTCTTTTGATGCAGGTCCTATGCAAGTTAGCGCATGAATGCAACCATCCAAAATTTGCAGTGGCGTAACTACTACTGGGACATTTCCTAAATCTACATTTGCTTTAGCTCCGTCAATGCCGACAGGTTCATATGGCATGATCAAATTGTCATGCATCGCACCTTGTCCCATTATTTCTTTTACAATGATGGCTTTCTTCCTTCCATATCTTTTCTTGTGTAAAAATGTCTCTTCTTTATACACTAAATCTTTATCTGCCTTCTTCAAGGCGCTTCTGATTTCTTTGGTGATGACCTCTGTTGCTTTATGTGCTGCCAATGGTCCTGGCCTTTCCATATTCTTCTCTTTCTCGATAATAACTCTTGTCTTTATGAGAATATCTCCATAGTCAGGAGAACCTGCTCTGTTAAACATTATATTTCTGTCCATTTCACCCTCAGATGATCCAAATTCCGATATTTGAAAACCTCTCTCGTCAATGCCGGTTACCACCATGCACACTCCGTCTAGAACCCTTGTAATTCCCTCCCCAAGTTCTCCTTCTTCTTTAACTGCAATAGGTTGAACATCCATTATAGTATCACTGTATTTTGAGTAATCACTGCTTTTTATAATATCTAATGAAACATCGATTATAAGTGGATCAACTGATTTCGCCTCTTCTATAAGTCCTTTTCTCAAAGTTAAAGTACTTCCTTCAATTTTAGTTTCTTCCCCAAGAACTACTTCATCAATTTTTATGTGTTTTCGTGTTAACTTTCCTAATACCTTTTCTTCTTCAATTTCATTTTCGCCTTGAAATTTCTCTTCTTTTTGATTATATAATGGCAATTCTTGTGCATTTTGATTTAAAGTAAATAGTGGAAATTCAAGCTCGATGTCTTTTCCTTCACCAATTTTTATCTTAACGCTGGGTATATTACTTTGTAGATTTGCTGTGATATTACTTAGTTTATTCTCTACATAAAGTTCTTTTTCTTCCTGTTTGTATTCTTCTTTCCTTAAATCATTGTCTCTTTTTATTCCCTCAACATAACTTTCCGTCAAAGCTGTAAGTGCATCAGCTGTCTTTTTTAATTTAAGTCCCAATACCTCGCCAATTTTTAGAGCATTTTCAGGAATATTGAGTAAATTTGAATCGATTAAATCAGGTATTATCTCTGGGTCTTCAAGCATTGAAGGTTCAATAGTCTTTCCTTCTTCAAATCTACAACAAGTAACAGCATAATCATCCTTGTGTAGAAGCGCTTTTTCTAAATCGATTGACATCTATATCACTCCTATAATTTTATTCTTCTGATCAGTCTATGCCCATATGCTCTTAAAATATGGTCTGTGCTGTGATAAACTCCAACTCCTAACCTAGGAGCTACCTCCATTATGGTATTCGTTCAGTGTTGACAGCTGCCAACTAAGAGTGCTTGGGCACCTTGTTTTTTTAAATTCAATACTGATTCTGCTTGTCCAGGACAAACTCCTGGAAGATTGCATCTAAGCCTGTTGTTACCTATATCTTC
The DNA here is from genome assembly GCF_055108775.1 of Soehngenia sp. Lineage (NCBI taxonomy): Bacteria > Bacillati > Bacillota > Tissierellia > Tissierellales > Tissierellaceae > Soehngenia > Soehngenia sp. Next base: position 7,943 of record NZ_JBSQIL010000003.1, read on the forward strand.
CATTCTCTTGCAATTAATGCTTGCAACTACATCTGCATTCATTCCTTCTGCAATTTCCTTTAGCCTTTCAATGCTTGCACCACATTCGCACCCCAATAATCCAAGTTTTCTCTTTTCAGTTGGAAAAGGCATGCTTACAGATATCCCTCCAGTGACCTTTGTCACAGGATAAGAAAAATCAGCTTTTTTCCCAGTAAAAGCTCCTCCTGCAACTATTTCTCCAAATGGATCTATCACACATTTTGACTTATCAATCATATCTTTAAAACTTGTACCTATTGGAACATCTAAATATACTTTCCCACGAGGGCTATCAATCACCCTTCCACCAACTGTTAAATCCTTGTCTATGACGGGTTTTCTCTCGTCTATACACATGGCGATGTTTTTAAGCGTTTCAACATTTAAAACAACAGCCCCTGCTTTTAATGGGAGTTCTCCAGGTTTTAACTCAACATTTAAAAGTTCTCTTACTAAAACTCTTTCATCTCCAGATGGATAGAGATCTTGTACATATTTTATTGAAATATTCTCGCTCCCAATTGCATTGTTTAATGCTTTAACTGCCTCTGTGTGTTTTTCTTTTATCGCGATTATAGCTTTTTTTACATTTAAGGCTTGCATAGCTAAACTTATGCCGCGAATTATTAAATCTGGATACTTGGTCATAAGTTCTATGTTATGATGTAAATTTGGCTCACACTCGCTAGCATTTGCAATTAAAATTCCATCTACAAGTTCAGATTTAAGCTTTATGTAAGTTGGAAAACCAGCGCCTCCAGCACCAACAATTCCTGCATCTTCAATCATCTCAATCAATGAATCGCTTTTTTCTAATTTTATGAAATCGTCCTTATCTATATCACTAGCTTCAATGATAATGGAAATTTCATTCACATCTGCCACGACTCCACTTGCACTTGAATGTATATTTGCACCAAGTCCGTTTGGAATTGCTATGAGTTGACCTCGTTTTACATATTCTCCTTTAGATACAATAGGTTTTGCTATTGCACCAGCGCCTTGGCTTAGCAGTATATTAAATATCATTTTGCACCTCCTATCATTGTTAATTATATGTCATTATATGTGCAATTTTTGTGCCATAGAGATAATTACCTCTTTTCATAGAATATGCTCAATAAAAAAAGTCTAATATTTGACATTAATGTCAAAAATTAGACACATCTATTTTGTATGTATTTATTTTATAGTGTAGAGTTGAACGAGGAATCCCCAATATCTTTGCAGCTTTTGCTATGTTTCCGTCTGTGTTTTTCAATGTATTCACTATCATTGATTTTTCATACTCACAAAGAGCATCTCTCAAAGTCTTTTTATCGTTGTCATAATATATTTCTGTGTTTTTAAGTATGTATTCAGGCAAATCCTCTCTTCTTATGACATCTGAAGAAGAAAGTATTACAATTTGTTCAGCTGCATTTTTTAATTCTCTTATATTTCCTTTCCAGCTGTATTTTGTCAAAATCTTGACAGTTTCTTTATCTAATTTAAATTTTGCACCTTTTTTCCCTTTAGCTGCTTCTTTTAAAAACTGTTCAAGTAAGGGGATGATATCCTCTTTTCTTTCTCTTAAAGGCGGTAATTTAATTCTTATAACATTTAATCTATAATATAAGTCTTCTCTAAATTTGCCTTCCTCAACTAGTTTTTCTAAACATTTATTTGTGGCAGCTATTATCCTCGTATTTATATCTATGTACTTCTCTGCCCCAACCCTTTTTATCTGTTTATCCTCTAGTGCTCTCAACAGTTTAGATTGCATAAATAAAGGTAAATCAGCTATTTCATCGAGAAATAATGTGCCATCCTTTGCCATTTCAAAAAATCCTTTTTTACCTGAGATGTTAGCTCCTGTAAAAGCACCTTTGTCATAACCAAAGAATTCACTCTCAAATAAGTCATTGGGTATTGCACTGCAATTTACAGGGATAAAGCTCCCCTTTACTTTGCTTTGTTCGTGGATTGCCCTTGCAAACACTTCTTTCCCTGTACCACTTTCGCCAGTTATTAAAATGCTTGCAGTAGTTGGTGCTGCTCTTTTAGCTATCTCTATCATGGTTTGCATTTTTTTGTTTTTACTTTGAATTGAATTCCAAGATCCTGTCAACCTCATTATCTCTTCTTCTAAGAATTCAGCTCTTTCTTTTATCTTCTCAAGTTCTTCATTTATGCTTCTTATGTCAGATATGTCTTTTTCAGTGCTTATTACTCCTTTAAACTCGCTGTCAATGATTATAGGCGCGGCATTTATTATTATGTGACTTCCTTCCCTTGGAGAATGATAGACATCTCTATATATCTTCTTGTTCTTGGCAACTTCTATTGCTATGGCATTCGAAAAAAAACTATCGATTCTTTTCCCGACAATTTCCTTTCTATCGATATTATAGAGTTCTTCTGCATACTTATTCCAATACTTTACTATGCAATTTTTGTCAGTTATGCAAATAGCTTCTTGGAGATTATTCAACAGCGAATCAACAATTTTTATCATATTCTCTTCATCTTCATAAGAATACATAATATCCACCTTTATATTTATATTTGTGTTTATTTATATTATATCACAATATGGATTTAAATATAATTAGACCTATAATAAGCTATATTCCTGCTTATCTATTAAATTTATTCATTAATATATTTAATGTTTTATTTAGTGTAATTGATTTTTTAAATAATCATATAATTATAAATTCATCAATGTTATAATTTTATCAAAAAGAAAAGGAGTGAAAGCAATGGGAGATTATACAAAGATGTGGGAAAGTTTAAATATTGATTTGGAAAAACACGATATATTATGTGAAGCTTTGCCTGTTCAGTTTACAGATACATATTTGACTCAAAAAACAGACCTGAGGCTATGAATTACTTTAATTTTGTAGTAGCAGAAATTCATGGAGCAAGAATATTGGAATTGGAAAATCACAAGAAAAATGGCGGTAAAGTTGTAGGAACTTTCTGCGTTTTTGTACCAGATGAAATAATATTAGCTACAAATGCTATCAGTGTAGGTCTTTGTTCTGGGAGCCAATTTTGGATTGAAGATGGGGAAAAGGTTTTGCCAAGAAATATATGCCCACTTGTAAAAGCATTTACTGGGGCAAAGGTTAGTCAAACCTGCCCATATTTCCAATCGTGCGATATGATAGTTGGAGAAACCACATGTGATGCCAAGAAAAAGGCATGGGAAATAATGAATGACTATATGCCTGTCCATGTCATGGAACTACCTCAGATGAAACGTGATAAAAATATAGAACAGTGGAAAGATGAAATTAAATTATTTATTGATAAGATGGAGGAATTGACTGGAAATAAAGTCACTGTTGAAAATTTAAAAAAATCTATTGATTTAATGAAAAGGAAAAGAAGAGCTTTAAAACATCTTTATGATTTAAGAAAAAATACTCCATCTCCAATAAGTGGGCTCGACGCTCTTTTAGTTAGTCAAGTAGCTTTTTCTGATGATCCTGAGAGGTTTATTGAGAAAACCGAAGAATTATGTGCGGAATTGGAAAAAAGAGTAGAAAGTCTGAAACCTAGCGGCAAAAAGAGAATAATGGTAACAGGAACTCCAATGGCTCTTCCAAACTGGAAATTGCATAAAATAGTTGAAAGCTTAGATGCTGAGATAGTAGTAGAAGAAACTTGCACTGGTACAAGGTATTTTGAAAATGAAGTTTCAACAGATGGAAATACTGTCGACGATCTAATTGACAATTTAGCTATAAGGTATATGGATATAAACTGTGCTTGTTTTACACCAAATGAAGGCAGAGTTGAAGATATATTAAAATATGCAGATGAGTACAATGTAGATGGTGTGATATATTATAATCTATCGTTCTGCCACACATATTCAATAGAACATGAAAGAGTTTCAAAAGTGCTAAAGGAAAAAAATATACCTTTGCTTAAAATTGAAACTGACTATTCTGAAGAAGATGAAGGTCAAATAAAAACTAGGGTAGAGGCATTTTTGGAGATGATTTAATTGACAAGGCATTATATTTTATTTCCAAATTCAAATCAAGGAATTAAATTGACCAATTGTTTGAAAAAAGAAAATATCTCATTCGTAATATCTCCAACGCCAAGGAAACTATCGACTTGTTGCGGGATATCAGTAATCTATGACAAAGAAAACGAGGACAAAATAAAGCGAATCATTGAACAAGAAAATATTGAAATAAATGGATTTTTTACATTAGATTGATTAAAGGGATGATTGCGTTGAACTATATAGGAATAGACATAGGCTCCACAGCCTCAAAAGTGACAGTATTTGATGATGAAAGAATAAGATTTAATCTGCTTATGCCAACAGGCTGGAATAGTGTAGAAACATCAAAAAAAATTAAATCTAGCCTTATTGAAAATGGCATTGATTTAGAACATTCAAAAATAATTGCCACTGGTTACGGGAGAGTCGCTGTGCCATATGCAGACAAAACTATCACCGAAATCACTTGCCATGCTAAAGGTGCGTATTATTTAGCTAAAGAAGATTTGACAGTGATTGACATAGGTGGACAAGACACAAAGATAATTACAGTTCAAAATGGAAATGTCTCAAATTTCACTATGAATGATAAATGTGCTGCAGGAACAGGGAGATTTATCGAGCTTATGGCTAATACCTTGAATTTGACAATTGAGGATCTTTCAAAGTTAGCACTAGAAGGAGAAGATATCAAAATAAACAGCATGTGCACCGTTTTTGCAGAATCGGAAGTAATAAGCCTTATAGCGAACGGAACAAAAAGAGAAGATATAGCAAGAGGAGTATTAAATTCCATCATCAATAGAATCAAAGGAATGTTGAGTAAACACGGGCTTATAGGCACTATATACCTGACAGGTGGTCTATGTGAATTAAACCCATTTGTTGAATTGCTTTCAAAAGAACTAGGCGAAGAAGTAAAAACATCTCCAATGGCCAGATTTGCTGGCTCAATTGGAGGTGCTTTGCTCGCTAAAAATATTTAATGGCAATTTTACAGTAAATATGCTCCCATTCCCTACTTTAGAGTAGACTTTAATTTCGCCGCCTAGTTTTTTTACATTTTCACTTACTACATATAGCCCTATGCCTTCTCCGTATTCTATTTCGTCTTGACCCCTGTAGTAAGCATTCCATATCTTATCAATATCTTCTTCTTTTATTCCCTTTCCTTCATCTTTTACTTCTAATACGAACTCATCTTTTTCTATTTTATATGATATGCTCACTTTCTTGTTTGATTCAGTGTATTTGTAGGCATTTGTCAATAGATTGTACAGAATCTGAGTGAATTTGTATTTGTCTGTCCTAATGGTCATTTTTTCATCAGTATCGATCTTTATTTGAATTTTTTTGTTGTCAAATTGATTTTTCAAGCCATTTACTATTTGCTTTATAAGTTTATCGATTTCAATATCTTCTAAGTTTAAATCATTAGTTTCCGTTTCATCTTCAATTATTCTATTTAAATTCCCTATTATAAAAGTCAAGCTTTCAACTTGGTTTTTCAATATCTCTATTTCTTCTTTACTCGTTTCAATAATTCCATCTTCAATAGCTTCAAAATGAGATCCTAAAACTGTAAGGGGAGTTCTCGTTTCATGGATTAACTGATCTAATAGCTCTTTTTTAGCCTTTTGTTTCAATTTCAGCTTGATTGACAAGTCTTCAAGGCTGTTTCTTAAACTATTTATCTCTTTTATCTTAGTGTCTTTTGCTTTTATAACTTTCCCTTGTTGTATCTCTGTCGCTAAATATGATGTTTGCCTTAAGTCAGCGCTTATTTTTCGACTTGTAATTAGTGCAATCAAAGCTGATATGCACATGGCTATGCCTATTGATATTAAGCTATTTATAAAAAGAGTACTTCTAAACATATTGGCAATTATCGAACTGTCATAACTTACTAGCCTTGTCACATATAAGGTTCCAAGAAGCTCTCCGCCGCTTTCTATTTCAACTTGCTCGGTAAATGTTTCAGAAGAGCCTTTCCCCATACCCATCCTAAAACTCATATGTCCTCTCATAAATCCGCTTTGAGCTTCCAATTTGTTTTCAACATCAGCTAGCAATATGTTGCTTTCATCGAATACTCTAACTCTTACTATTGGATCTAATAGGTGGGTTTCCAGCTCCGCTTCTAATTTGTCAGTGCTTAGATTGTCTGTTTCCAATACATTTGTAAGGTAAGATATGATCTGGCTTAGATGGTTTTCATAAGATTTATCTAAGTAATTCAAAAAATATCTATCCGTTAGTGAAGCTAAAATAGAGGAGTTGATGACAACAGTTATTAAACATACTCCTAAAAGAAGTATCAGCAACAATTTTCTAATACTCATCATTTTCTCCTCCAAATATATATCCAGCGCCATATTTTGTGATTAAGTATTTAGGATTGTTTGGATCATCCTCAATTTTTTTCCTAATTCTTCTAATGTAGCTGTCGATGTTTCTGTCAAATCCATCATATTCACTGCCAAAACTCAGAGAAATAATCTGTTCTCTGCTCAATATTAAACCTTTGTTTTCCATAAAAGTCTTAAGTAGATTGAATTCTGTGGTTGTCAAATCTATATCTTTGTCATTTTTAGTCAACTTCATGCTTTTTAAGTGTAGTTTCAACTCTTTGTACTCAATACAGCTGTCTGCAGCTTCATTGTAAACTCTTTTAAATATCGCTTTTACTCTTCTTACTAGTTCTCTAGGGCTAAATGGTTTAACAACATAGTCATCTGCCCCCAAGTCAAAGCCCTTTAGCCTATCAACTTCTAATTCCCTTGCTGTCAGCATAATTACAGGTGTATTTGAAAATTTTCTTATTTCTTCTAAGATTTGAAATCCATCAATAAAAGGCAGCATTATATCTAAAATGATAAGATGAAAGGATTCATTGGCTATATAATCTAATGCACTAAGCCCATCATAGGCGCAGTTTACTTCATAGCCTTCTTTTTCAAGATATTTAGTGACAATATCACTTATGTCCTTTTGATCCTCAACAACTAATATTTTCACGATTTCACCTTCATCTTATCATTTGATTTTATATTACCCCAAAATGCACATTATTTATCTCTTAATGCTTTTTTCTTAGCTAAATACTCTTCATCCGATATCTCGCCATTGATATATTTTTGATTTAGCATTTGATCAAATTCATTTGATTCAAATTTTCTTTTATTGCTCTTTTTGATTAACAGCACTACCAAAACCACTATTGCAACGAATACCACAAAGGACATGATTGCCATAAATATCATTGCAGGATGGAAAAAGTCAAAACCTCGGTTCACTCCATCTTCAAAATACCTGTATCCATTGCCATAAAAAAATCTATCACATCCATTGTATCCTCTAAAATGCATCAATTTCTACACCTCCTAGCTTTCAATGTTTTTCTTCATCCTTAGATATGTTTCTTCATCAATTTCGCCATTTATATACTTTTCTTTCAACTTTTTAAGCGATTCGTCTTCTTTGTTGTGAAAATCAAGTTGTCCATTCTTGTACAGTACATAAAGTATAATAATCAATAATAATATCACTAGCATTTTTATTCCCTCCTTTTGACTCTATTATGCCATATAAATGTTATTAAATTATGACAAAAAAAGAAATCTCAAAAATTCTTGAGATTCCTCTGAATAATTATTTCGCATTCAAAGCAGCCATTGTAATGTAATTGTATGGCTTGTTGAAATGTGGCAAGAAAAATATGTCTGCTAATTTTAATTTGTCTATCGTTACTTTTTCTTGTATAGCTAAGCTAAAGAAATGTATGCCCATTGATATATCGTATTTAGAAGCCATTTGCGCTCCTAAAACTCTTCGACTGTCCTTATCGTATACTATCCTTATCTTTACCTTTTCATTGTTTTCAGTGATAAACTCAGGCTTTTGCAAATCTTCGTAGTCTGTTGCAAGAGCATCAAATCCCAATGCTTTAGCTTTAGTCAACCTTAGACCTGTTGAAACCATTTTGAAATCAAATATATTTATTCCATTTGAGCCTTGTACACCGACACTTTCGAGTTCAACTCCCGAAGCATTGTATCCAGCTATTATCCCGCTTCTTACAGCATTTGTTGCTAGGGCTATATAATTAGGTCCATCAATTGCATTGTCATAAACTGTTGCGCAGTCGCCTATTGCATAAACATCTTTTATGCTAGTTTCTTGCTTTTTATTTACCAAGAATGCTCCGTTTCTAAATAGTTCCAAATCATCTTTTCCCAAAGTATTGTTTGGTCTAAATCCAATACAAAGTACGACCATGTCAGTAGGTATCTCTGATTTGTCTGTGATGACCTTCTCTACTTTTCCATCGCCTTGTATTTCAACTAGCTTTTCTTCAAAGTGTAGATCTATGCCATGATTTTTTAAATTCTCATCCATAAGTTTTGTGAATTCATAATCATAATAACTACTTAAACTAGTTGGTGCTACATCAATCAGTGCAACTTCTTTTCCATTTCTTTTAAAAGCCTCTGCTAATTCAACTCCGATGTATCCTGCTCCCACAACTGTTACATGTTTGATTTCATCTTTGTTTAATTTTTCGATAACTTCTTGTGCGTTTTGGTAGAGTTTTACTAATTGAACATTTTCTAAGTCAGTTCCTTTTACATTTGGAACTATTGGCAGAGACCCTGTTGCCAATATAAGCTTGTCATAATCTGTTTCAATGCTTTCTCCATTTTTGTTTTTTGCATAGATTTTTTTATTTTTAAAATCAATTTTTTCCACTTCTGTTTCCATATTTATCTTTGCGCCTTTTTTCTCAAGGCCTTCTTTTGTAGCATAAAATAATCCTTCAGGACCTGATATTTGATGCCCTATCCAAAGTGCCATACCACATCCTAAAAAACTTATATTTGAATTTCTATCAAAAACTTCAACTTGATTATCTTTATTTAAATCTAAAAGTGTGTTAATTGCAGCTGTTCCTGCATGATTTGCTCCTACTACTACTATTTTGCTCATTCCTAAAACCCCCTTTTTTTCTCACATAAATAAAATACACCATATTATATTTATAGTCAATATATTTTTGTAATTATTACATTTATATAGTTTTCTTTAATTCTATAACTGGCAAATGGATTCTATTGTTTATTCTAAATGGTATTACGCTTCTCCCAAGTCCACGGCTCACTACCATTACACCACCATTCTCTGCTTTGTATATTCCTGAAGTGTATTTAGGGAAAAACCCTTGATTTGGTGCAATTAGACCTCTTTTTAAAAAAGGAATTCTAAATTGACCTCCATGGGCATGGCCTGATAGAACCAATGTAGGTTTAACTGAATTTCTTTCCGAAAAATACTCATCAATCTTTTCAGGTCTATGGGCTAGCATTATAATTGGCATATCTTTTATTTTTTCTATATCTTCTATATTCTCTTTTTTATATATAGAGTTATCTCTTAATCCTATGATGCCTATTGAATAGCCGTCTTTAGATGATATTTCGTATTCATCTTCTAGTAATATTATATTGCTCTTTTTCAACATTTCCTTATATTCATCAAGATAATCGTTTCTCGACTCATGATTTCCTAAAACAGCATAAACCTTAGCTATCTTTGGTAATTCTTCAAGCAATATCTCTAAATTGCTATAATCTAAGTTTGAGCCACTGCTAATTATATCTCCAGTTAAAGCTATTATATCTGGCTTTTCTATTTTTAATATATCAATTAATTTTTCTATTTCTATCTCATTATGTGGTATATGCAGATCAGAAACATGAACTATTTTAAATCCATCTAATGAGGATGGCAAGTTCTCTACTTGAATTTTTATCTTATCTACATCTACCCATTTATTTTGAGCAAATAAATAAATGCCTATTAATATTAGCAATAAAAATGTCTTCACTTTTTTTAACCTCAATCCATTAATGTATTTCATAAAATACCCATAAATATATAATATTTATCATTTGCCATTTCAATGAATCATGCATGTTTAAACTGGCGACCACCGGTTTTTCATACGGGCGACCAGAGGTCGCCCTACAGGCCAGGTGATAGCAGGTCGCCCCTACAACGTGGTAATTCGTCCATATAATCATTATCCATTTAATATTTATCATTTTTCCATTCCAATGGGTTTGTTTCTATATAATTCCATATTTTCTGGTATTCTTGTTCATCTCTGATTATATGGTCATAAAATGATTTTTGCCATAATGACAATCCAGTCTGTTTGGAAACAGAACCTTTAAACTGCTGCATAATTCGAGATATTGTAGGGGCGGTCTTTGACTGCCCATTAACATTATTTAATATAATGATCATATGTATGTGATTAGGCATAATAACATATTTGTCAATTTCAACATTTTCATAAATAGAATTAATTTTATTTATTTCTGATTCAATGATTTGTCCAATGTTTGATAATGGCGGTTTTTCATAATGGCTTTCAAACTGGCGGTCAAAGACCGCCCCTACATCCCTAAATATATATTTTTTGTCCTTGCTGCATATAGTTATAAAATAATATCCGGCTTTAGAATAATCATGATTTTTTAACCTTATGTTTTTTCTTCGTGGTAATTCATCCATGTAATCACCATCCATTTTAATATTTATCATTTTTCAATTCGCGGGTTTTTAAACTGGTGGTCAAAGACAGCCCCTACAGGTGGTAATTCATCCATATAATCACATATGTTATTTATGATATGGTTCGTTGTTCATTATCTTAAAAGCTCTGTAAATCTGCTCTATCAAAATCAATCTCATTAGCTGATGAGGAAAAGTAAATTTTGAAAATGAAAGTTTTAAATTACTTCTTTCTAACACTTCATTAGAAAGCCCTATGCTTCCTCCTATAATGAAATTAATCGTTGAATGGCCATCTAACATAAGCTTTGAAATTTCTTCAGAAAACTTTAAAGAATCCATGCTTTTACCTTCTATGGCTAAACTTATACAATAATCTCTAGGTTTTATATATGAGAGAATTTTATTTCCTTCAATCTGTTTTATGATATCCATTTCTCTTTGAGACAAGTTTTCTTTTGCTTTTTCATCTTGAATTTCTATCACATTTACTTTAGCAAATTTTGATAGCCTTTTTATGTATTCATCTATGCCATCTTGTAAGTATTTTTCTTTTAATTTTCCTACTGCAATGATATTTATATCCATGTTGCCTCCTAAAAAAGAAGCCTTCCAAATGGAAGGCCTATAATAGTCCTTTTGCTACTTCAATTGGTTTATCATAATCAGGATGATTTGTCACTTCTTTTACATATTCTACATATCTAACGGTATTGTCTCTATCTAATACTATGACTCCTCTAGCTAAGAGTCTGTTTTCTTCCATGACAAAACCATATTTTAGCCCAAAATCCAAATCTTTGTAGTCTGACAGTGTCAAAACTTTGTCTATATCATGAGCAGAACAGAATCTTTTTTGTGCAAATGGCAAATCTACAGATATCGTAAGCACTATTACATCGTCTAATTTTGCTGCTTCCTCATTGAATCTAATTGTTTGTAATTCACATACACCTGTATCCAATGAAGGTACTACTGATATTATTTTTACTTTATCTCCTGCATCTTTGAGTGAATAGGGTGTTAAATCTCCCTTTAAAACAGTAAAATCAGGTGCTTTATCTCCAACTTTTATCTCTTTACCCAATAGGGTTACTGGTTTTTGTCCAAAAGTTACTACTCCTTCTCTTCTTTCAATGTTGTCCATTGTACCAATCACTCCTTTATTTATTTTCGGTTAATTGATACCCAAGTTTTAATTTTATATTCATTTCAATTTTAAATTGAATTCTCAAGCCAATCCTCTAAGTGTTTTATTGCTTCAAAATTTGTAAAGTCATATTTTAAAGGTGTCAATGTTGGATATCCATGGTGCAAGTAATATCTATCTGTCCCAATTGATTTTTCAGTATCTTCTCTACCTATTGCTTTGTAAATTATCTCACCATTTCCATTATTGTGAGAGCTATAAAAATCATAAATAGGTCCCCCAATTTTACATATTTTAATTTCTGCTAAATCTTCTTTTAGTTTAAAAGGGGTATTTAAGTTCAAAACCATAGGCTTAAATGAAAATTTTTCTATTTTTTCTACCAAATTCACTGCATAATCAGCAGCTAAATCATAATTTACTTTCCCATCAAACCACTCAGCTGATACTGCAACACTTGGTATTCCAAACAAATTTGCCTCTATAGCTGCTGAAACTGTTCCCGAATACAATATGTCAGTTCCAGTGTTAGCTCCCATATTTATTCCTGATATAACTAAATCTATATTCTCTTTTTTGAAAAGTTGAACTCCAATCCTTACGCAATCTGCTGGCGATCCTGAAATACTATATGATTTAGCATTTAAACCATCCAATTTTACTTCCTTTATGACCAATGGATTCAAAAATGTAATGGAATGACTTTGCCCACTCCTTTCAATATCTGGTGCAACAATCATTATCTCATGATTTTTTTCTAATCTCTTAGCCATTGTATAGATGCCTTTTGCAAATATACCATCGTCATTTGTTAACAATATTTTCATCATCTTCCCCCATCAATCAAAATCTACATTTAGTTTCAATATCTCGCCATTTCTATTTATCTCAACTACCACTCTATCGCCTTTTTCATAATTATATAGTTCTTTTCTTAAGGCAGATAGACTGTTTACTTCCCTGTTTCCAATTTTAGTTATTACATCCATAGGTTTTATCCCTGCCTTATCTGCTGGTGAATTAGGTAATACTTCTACAACTAATACTCCTTTTTCTGCCTTTATGTCAACTCCCATTTGCCTTTCATAAAGATCTATATCAGTACCTGAAATTCCTAATGCTACTGGTTCTAAATTACCTTTAGTTATTACATTGTCTAATATTGGCTTTACAGTGTTTATAGGGATAGAAAATCCTAAACCTTCACCAGTTTGAATCTTTGCAGTGTTTATCCCAATCACCTGTCCTTTAGCGTTTAGCAAAGGTCCTCCACTATTTCCAGGATTTATTGAAGCATCTGTTTGAATTAAATCTTCCATTACATTATATCTTGTAATTTGAATTGATCTGTGAAGCCCGCTTATTACACCTGCAGTCACTGTTCTTTGGAATTCAAGCCCTAAAGGATTTCCTATTGCAACAGCAATTTCACCAACTTCTAATTTATCTGAATCTCCTAATTCAGCTGCTAATAAATTCCTTGCATTTACTTTTATAATAGCTAAATCAAGGGTAGGATCAAACCATATTACATCAGCTTTGTGTGAATCACCATTTTCAAATAATACATTTATCTCTCTAGCCTTTCCATCGCCTATAACGTGTGAATTTGTCAATATATATCCATTGCTGTCTACTATTACGCCTGACCCAATTCCTTCAACTGTCCTAGACCATATAAACTCCTGCTGTACTTGTATAGTTGTTATCCCAACAACAGAACTCATTCCTTTTTTTGCCACTGCTGTTATTGTGTTTATTTCATCAGTTGGGGTTATATCGATTGTGTTTATTATAGGGGGTTCAGTGCTATATTGATATATCTCTGGCAACGGCAATATTTTTCCATAAAGGTAATTTGGTGCAACATATGCAGTTATTATACCTCCGATTATAGCTCCTACTAGAGCAACTAGAAAATAAGAAATTTTTCTAGGTTTCCTTGATTTATGATAGTAACTTCCATAATTATCCATATTTCTTCCCCCTAAATGTTAAATATCTCAGTATGATTATCTCTATTAGTTAATTGAATATTTATATCTTTTTCTACATCAAATCCGATTTCTTTAAGCCCATTATAAATGGTTTTATACGCTAATTGTGGTAAATTATTCTCCTTGCTCAAGTGAGCTAACAGTACATGTTCATTTTGTCCAAACAGAACTTCACTTAGTATACTAAGACAATCATCATTTGATAAATGTCCTTTATTTCCTAATATCCTTTTCTTTAAGTGGACTGGATATCTACCGTTTTTAAGCATTTCTATATCATGATTTGCTTCAATAAAAAATAGGTGTGAGCCTTTTATCTTTGTTTTTATACCCTCATTTACGCATCCTGTATCTGTTAGTATGCTTATTTTTTTCATCCCATTGAAAAACAAATACCCCACTGGATCTATAGCATCGTGGCTTATATTAAAAGGATGTATCAGTATATCATTGATTTCAAAGTTTTTGTTAGCTTTAATAACTTTTATATTTTCTGATTTCACTTCCTTTATTATTGGTTCCATAGCTATCCAAGTTTTCTCATTTGCATACACAGGAATGTTAAACTTTCTTGATAGTATACCTACTCCTTTTGCATGATCTATATGTTCATGTGTGACTAGTATAGCATCTATATCTTTTGGCTCTACATCAATATTTTTTAATAGTTCTATTATTCTTTTTCCTGTGAAACCTGCATCTACTAATACTTTAGCCCCTTTAGTTTCTATATATTGACAGTTTCCACTACTTCCACTTGAAAGTGAGCAAAATGAAAATGACATATTTAACCTCCTAGCTACTACTCAAAGTCAAGAATTATTTTATATCCATCACTGAATTGAACTCTCCATGCAGGTATAGTTTTCCCTTCAACAACTTCTTTATATCTTGAAAAATAATCTTGTTTTTCTGGATCAAAATAATAACAAATGGATATATCTATTATTTCTTTGCCGTATACTTCTTCTCTCATCAACAATTCTAACAAAGCTTTTTTGGCAGGTAACGTCTTTAGGATTGATTCTCCCTCATTTTTTACATCAAGCCAAGTCCTTTCCATTCTAAATACTTTTCCATCCTTTATTTCAAAATTTGTAAATGATGATTCTACGAAATTATCACCATAAGTGTTAGAATAAAGAAGATAGTAGCCATCTTCACTAACAGTTGAAAAAGTAATTTTCATATCGTCGGTTCTAAAACCTCTGTCTTTAAGGAAATTTAAAGCTATCTCTTGTGCATTCTCTAAGCTATTATCTAAATCTATTTTGCTACTGTATAATGATTTTTGATTTGAATCTGTTTTTTCTGCTTCATAAATAAGCAGTTTACCATTTATGACTGTGACTGTCTCGTTTTGCATATAGACTTCAAATAGGTCTTCATTTATTTTGTTTATCGTCCCCTCTCCATTGAAAAAGTCGAAGTTTATGTCATTAGCA
This sequence comes from Soehngenia sp., assembly GCF_055108775.1. Taxonomy (NCBI): domain Bacteria; kingdom Bacillati; phylum Bacillota; class Tissierellia; order Tissierellales; family Tissierellaceae; genus Soehngenia; species Soehngenia sp. The sequence continues at coordinate 23,144 of NZ_JBSQIL010000003.1, forward strand.
TTATATAACTCATACTCTACTACTAGCTCTCTTAACTTACTTTCTCCATTAGGAATATCAGCATTTAACAATATGTCCTTTTCACTTAATTTATCAATCAATTCACTTTTACTAAGTTCATATTCTCTTTCTCTTTCTCTTTCAATAATATATATGCTAGCTAATATTAAATTAACCACTAAAAGAGCTACGATTAAAATCGTCTTTGCCTTTGACCAATCCAACACAAAACCTCCTAATTAATATTCATCAGTATGCCGTTATATGCATTAAACAAATAATTTTTCCCAAATATATTTATTGTCCATACTGGTAAAAGTCTTTCATTCTTTAATTTTAAATTCGGATTATAGTAAGCTGGATAGATGTTTATTATTTGGTCTAGTATTTGGTCATTTGATATCTGTTTATTATCAGTTCCTTCATTATTTTCTGTGTACTGAGACTTTAAAAAATCCATATTTTTATTTATTATCTCTGAATAACTTAACATTGATGAATTCTCTTCATAGGAAGTATAGCTAAATTGATCTTTAATTTTATATATCTGTTTAAAGCTTCTTACTTCATTGTTAAATACTTCCATAACAACATCTTTTGAGCTTTCCTTGTTGTTTTCAAATACTTTTAATCCATTGTTCTTGTGGCTAAAAATAAATCTATAGCCTTTGCTATTCCCTGATTCAATCGGTATAATCTCATCCAGTATAAGCCCTGTTGGAAGAAATGCGTTTTTTGCTATAAAATTACTTGCTGTGTTTAGGCTAAGATAAAGATTTCTTTCTTTTACTTCATTCCTTAAAGGACTATAATACGACAAGAGTGAATTTGGATTGATTTTTAATACATTAGAATTATAGAAAAATATAACTGAACCATTATCCTCTTTTATCTGTCTAATGTAATATTTATCTACTTCAAAGAATTTTTCAGCTAATTTTTCTTTGTCTTCTGCGCTCATCAAGACTACTTGGTTTGATACATAAGTTATTGGCATTTTCATTTCTATTTTCTCATGCCAATATGTATTTTCGCTATATGATTGGTAATCTAATTTAATTTTGTTTATTCGATTTATATTTCCATTTTCTAATATCTTTTTTATCTTTAATATAAATTCAGACATATCTATATCTTTTGATTTGATAAGATAATCCTTTTCATTATTTGACAAGATTAATACAAATTCATCATCATAAAGGTAAAACCCTATTTTATCTATATTTTTTATAATATCTATTTTCTGATTTTCATTTTCTATATGGTATGCCCTTATTAAGATATTTAAACTTATTTCATATGGATAATAAAAAACTATGTCTGGATGCTTGAATTCATTATCTTCTTTCTTGTATTCAAAAACCTCCATAGTGTTATCTGTTAGGATTTTAGATAAAGTTCTTTTAGCTGTATTAAATAAGTTTTCCTCTGCTACATCGTAAACAATAAAAGCTTCATCTTCAGTTTTTATGAAAGCTTTGTGAGGTACTAACATATCCTCTAAGGTATAATTTTCAATTGGTGCAATAACTGTTTCTGCTTTTTGTTTAAATTCTAAATTTGTGTCTTGTGAAAGTAAATTTATCAAAAATATACTGGTAAAAACAAGTATGACCATAGTTAGTGTTTTTAATTTTTCTTTCATTTTATCTACTTCCTTTTATAGTTAAGCTTTATCTTCGAGCAAAGGTAATTTTATTTTAACAGTAGTTCCTATATTCAACTGACTTTCAATTTGAATCTCTCCACCGAATGCCTCAACTATTTCTTTTGCTATAGACAAGCCTAATCCAGTACCTCCTAAATCTCTGCTTCTACCTTTTTCTACTCTATAAAATCTATCAAATATTCTATCTTTGTCTTTGTTTGGTATACCTATTCCATTATCTTCTATATCTATATTTATTAAATTTTCTCCTTTATAAACTTTGATTTTTACCCAGCCATTTTCTTCAGTATATTTAATGGAATTGGAAACTATATTTTGAAATACTTGTTCTAAACCATCTTTGTCTGCATAAGTATAAAAATCAATTTCGTTTTCAAAAATTAACTTAATATTTTTATCATCTGCCATTATCTTTAATTTAGATAATGTATTTTCAATTATTTCATTTATACATAAAATTTTCTTATTCCATTTAGTCTTTTTATAATCTATGTTAGATAGTTGGAGTAAATCTCTTACTAATCTTGACATCCTGTCGCATTCTTCATCTATAACACTCAAAAATTTCTTTCTATTCTCTTCATCTAAGTCTTCGATCATAAGAGTTTCTGTGTAGCTTTTGATTGTTGTTATAGGTGTTTTTAGTTCATGGCTTACATTTGCAACAAACTCTTTTCTCATCTTATCTAAATTATGCTCTTGAGTTATATCCTGATAAACAATAATAATTCCTTCGATTGATTGTTGTTCATTTCTATAAGGAGCATATTTAACTTTATATACATTTCCGTTTATTTCAATTAATTTTTCTCCGTTTAAAGTGCTTTCATTTTTGTAGTCAATTTCTAAGAGTCCTAAATTTTGAGGTTCGAGCTTGTATTTGTTTTCCCCTATATCTGAGTCTTCGAGATTAAGTATTTTTCTGCCGATTGGATTTGCATGTATCAAATCTCCATTTTTATCGACAGCGATTACGCCTTCTTCCATGTAACTAAAAATTGTATCCAACTTGCTTCTTTCTAGCTCCATTTCGTCAATCGTTTCATTTAGCTTAAGTGTAAGTTGGTTAAACATGCTTGCTAGCTGACCTATTTCATCGTTCGATTTAACATCTACATATTGGTTAAAATTGCCTTGAGACATTTCAAATGCTTTTTTAGTCACATCTCTTATGGGCTCTGTTATGCTATTTGCAATTAAAAATCCTAAAAATATGGTCGTAGCAAGTGCGATTAAAGTAGCTCTAGCTAATATGGAGCGAGTATAACTTAATGTGCTTTCAACTGAGGATAAGTCAGATGTCATATAAAGGATTCCTGTAATTTGTCCACTTGTTGAGTAAACAGGATATGCTATATGTTTTAGAGCTTTGCCTTCTATTTCATCTGTTATGACTGCATTTGAAATTTTGCCTGAAAATGTATCTATAACTAGCTGTGGATCTATAAATTTATATGAAAGTGCCCCTTTGCCAATCAAGTAAATGTCTTCTTTTGCTGATGTAGCCAATATTTTGGGCACATCTTCATCATAGATAGCATAAATAGTCTCTCCTTGAGCAAATCTCCAGTCATTTAATGTGCTCTGAATTTGACTTTGATTTTCAAGCCAGTTTTCAGTAGCAAAATAACTTGAAGTAGATGATATGGCTTCGATGCTGTTTATCATAGATTGAGTTACCGCCTCTATTTGCTGATTTTGAAGCCTATTTACGATGAAAACACCAACTATTGACATAGCTATAAAAACTAATAAAAAGTAGACTACGATAAATCTCCATTTAATGCTTGAAAACATACTAGTCCCTCCTAAAGTAGTAGCCTACTCCTCTTTTAGTTAATATATATTTAAAATCCTCATCAGGTGTCTCAATTTTTTCTCTTAGTCTTCGAACTGTAACATCAACAGTTCTTATATCACCAAAGTATTCATAACCCCATACATTTTCTAGCAAATGTTCTCTAGTGAAAACTTGTCCCCGATTTAATGCTAAATGCTTTAGCAATTCAAATTCTCTAAGTGTTAAATTTATGGGTTCACCATTTTTCCTGACTTCATATTTTGATAAATCTATCGTCAAATCCTCAGTTTCAATGATTTCAATAGGAACAGGGTCTTCATTGAAATCAACTCTCCTTAGATTTGCTTTAACTCTAGCGACTAATTCTCTCATACTAAAAGGTTTTACTATATAATCATCAGCTCCTAATTCTAATCCTCTTATTTTATCTTCTTCATCTTCTTTTGCTGTCAATATTATTATAGGCATTTTGTAATTAGGTCTGATTTCTTTCAATACTTCAAACCCATCTTTTTTAGGCATCATTATATCCAATAATATTAGTTGATAATTATTCTCTTGAATGTTTTTTATGCATTCATCTCCATCAAAGCAAAGCTCTACTTCAAACCCTTCTTTTTCCAAGTTAAATTTTACTATATCTCCTATTGCCTTTTCATCATCGGCAACTAAAATCCTTGAAATCATTTTATCACCTCAAACAGATTGATAATTAAATTATCACTTAATTTAGAAGATAAGTCAATGTTAACAATAACTTAATTTAAGTATAATAAATATATATTGAATTTAAAATCTTTTTCTACTATAATAAATTATATCAAAAGGGAGTAGCTAGAAAAAGATAGTCGTCAATACGGTTTATGCCCGGCTATCACCTGTTCAGGTAGCAAGACTTTTGTTCATATTGATGGACAAAAGTCTTTTTTCTATTTACTCTGAATTTATTATAAAGAAAGAGGTGTAAATATGAGCTGGTATGACAAAAGTATTGGTGATGTCCTTAATGAATTAGATGTTGATATTAAAAAAGGATTAGACACCACAAAGGCTAAAGAGAGACTGGAGAAGTTTGGGCCTAACGAGTTGAAAGAAGAGCAAGGCAAAAGCTTCTTCAAGAAATTATTAGCACAGTTTAGTGATTTTCTCGTACTAATTTTAATTGCAGCATCCTTAGTTTCCTACTTCATTGGAGAAACTCAAGATGCGATTGTTATTATTGCTATTGTTATCGTAAATGCCATGCTAGGACTTTATCAAGAAGGCAAAGCAGAGAAGGCTTTAGAAGCATTGAAGAAAATGGCTTCTCCAACTGCTAAAGTAATAAGAGACGGAAAAACTATTGAAATTGATTCTAGGGAATTAGTTCCTGGTGATATTGTTATTCTAGAAACTGGAGATATTGTCCCTGCAGATTTAAGAATTATTGAGTCAAAAAATTTAAAAATTGATGAAGCATCTCTTACTGGAGAATCAGTAGCAGTAGAAAAAGATGCTGAAAAGATTTTAGAGGGTGATGTTTCCTTAGGTGATAGAGTAAATATGGCGTATATGAGCACTATTGTTACTTACGGTAGAGGTATTGGGGTTGTTGTAGGGACTGGAACCAATACTGAAATCGGTAAAATAGCTACTATGATACAGTCATTTGATGAAGAAGCTACCCCACTGCAAAAGAAATTAAATCAACTTGGTAAGATACTTGGTATTGCTACTATATTGATTTGTATCATTGTGTTTGTAGATGGTTTAATTCAAGGAAGAGATCCATTGGAAATGTTTATGGTTTCTGTAAGCCTAGCAGTAGCAGCTATACCCGAGGGGTTGCCTGCAATCGTAACAATAGTATTAGCTATTGGCATGAACAAAATGGTTAAAAGGAATGCTATAGTAAAAAAACTCCTGGCTGTTGAAACACTAGGTGCAACATCTGTAATATGTACCGATAAAACTGGTACATTAACACAAAATGAAATGACTGTAGTAAAAATGTATACAAATGATAAGATTATAGATGTAGAAGGTGTAGGGTATGAACCTAAAGGAAAGTTCAAATTAGAAGAAAAGGAAATTTCTCCAAATGAAGACAAAAATATTTTAAATCTTTTGATGATGGGAGCTTTAGTAAATGATGCAGAGTTAGTTGAAAATGGAGGACAATATAAAATAATTGGAGATCCAACTGAAGGTGCATTGGTAACTCTAGCTGCAAAAGGTGGTATAGATTTAAACTCATTGAAAGAAAAATATCCTAGAATCCAAGAAATACCTTTTGATGCATCTAGGAAAATGATGACAACTTTTCACGAAGGATTTTTTGAAAATAAGATTACCTCAATTACTAAAGGTGCTCCAGATTTAATGGTTGAGAAGTGTTCATATATATTATTAAATGGAGATGTAGTGCCTTTTACTGAGGATCTTAAGAAAAAAGTTTTGGATACTAATATTAATTTTTCAAAGCAAGCTCTCAGAGTGTTAGCTGTAGCATATCGAGTTTTTGATAAATTACCTGAAAAATTAGAACCTGAAATTATAGAAAAAGATATGATTTTTGTAGGGTTGACAGGAATGATTGACCCTCTAAGACCAGAGGCAAAAGAAGCAATAAAACTATGTAAAGAAGCTGGTATCGATATAAAGGTTATAACTGGAGACTATAAAGAAACTGCATTCGCAATAGCAAAAGAACTTGGTTTAGTAGAGTCTGAAGATGAAGCAATGATGGGTGATGAACTTAATAAAATATCTGATGAAGAGCTTAAAGAAGTAGTGAAAAAAGTTAAAGTATTCGCTAGAGTTTCTCCAGAACATAAAGTTAGAATAGTAACAGCTCTTAAAGATAACGGTGAAATAACTGCTATGACTGGCGATGGAGTAAATGATGCACTAGCAATTAAAAAAGCTGACATCGGTATTTCAATGGGTATAACAGGGACTGATGTGGCAAAAAATACTGCTGATATGATATTAACAGATGACAATTTTGCAAGCATTGTTTCTGCTGTTGAAGAAGGTAGAGTAATATTTAGCAATATTAAAAAATTTGTATTTTTCCTTTTATCCTGTAATATAGGTGAAATACTACTGGTCTTTATAAGTATAGCTGTGTTTAACTGGCCAATACCGCTTTTACCTATACAACTTTTGTGGTTAAACTTAGTTACTGATAGTTTCCCTGCTTTGGCCTTGGGTGTGGAAAAAGGTGACCCTGACATAATGATGCATCCACCAAGAGATCCTGATGAACCTATCTTAGATAAAAGATTGCTTCTATCAGTTTCTTTTCAGAGTTTATCGATAGCAGCTGCATCGTTGTTATCTTTCTGGTGGGCTCAAAATACTTTTGGAACAGAAAATTTAGTTCCAGTAAGAACTGTAGTATTTGCAACTTTAATAACAGCTGAATTGTTAAGAGCATATTCGAGTAGATCACAAAAATATACTCTATTTAGAATTGGATTTTTTACCAATAGACAAATGGTTGTAGCAACTTTGACTGCTTTTGTTTTGCTGTTAGCAGTTCTTTATGTTCCGTTTTTGCAAGACATATTCTATACACAAGGTTTAACATTTAATGAATGGAGAATAATTATTCCTTTAGCTTTCATTCCTTTAGTTATTGGGGAGCTGTCAAAAGTTTTAGTTTCTCGCTTCAATAAATAATTTTAAAGCTCTGGCTTATAATTAGCCAGAGCTTATTTTATCTTAATTTTGAAGAAGGATTGATATTTACTCCATTCTTTAATATTTCAAAGTGTAAATGAGAACCGGTCGAACTTCCTGTTGAACCCATTTTACCAATAATTTCACCTTTGTAAACTCTATTTCCTGTACTTACCAATATTCTACTCAAATGTGCATATCTTGTGATGTATCCATTTTCATGGTCGATTTCTATCATATATCCATATGTTCTATGATAGCCAGTAAATATTACTTTCCCACCATCTGCTGCATATATGTTTGTACCTACACTGTTTGCTATGTCTATTCCTAAATGCATTCTACTTCCTCTGTTTCCATAAGGAGAAGTTATTCTACCTCTAGTAGGCATCATAAAGGTTCCTGTTGCCATTGTCTTTGGTGGTTCTTTTGTACCTTTTGCTATCACTTCAGTTCTTGGTTCTGATATAACTACTTCTTTTACAATCTCTTTATCTACTAAAATACCATTGTGCCTAATTTCATTTGCTGTAACTTGAGCTTGCCCCTTTGTTCCTTTTGTTATTATCTTTTTTTGAGTATTATACATTGAGTCGTCTTCTTTTACTATTACTTCGTAATCAATATCTTTTGTATATTCTACCTCTTCCACTGTAACTACTGTAAGTAAAGGTTGTGGAACAACCAAGTTTACTTCATCCCCAGGCTTTAACTTTTCAGGTATTAAATCAGGATTTGCTGTTATGAGCTTATCTACATCTGTATCATACATCATTGCGATAGTCCATAAACTCTCTCCAACTTCGACTATATGTGTTTTTTTAGCTTCTTTTCCATCTCTTATTTTTTGTGTTACACTCTGAGTATCAGAAATATCGCTGATATCTACTTTGACCTTTTGAATATCAATATTTTCTAGTATTTCTACATCTTTAAGTATACTTTCTCTATCTGTGGTCTCTGCATATGGTTTTTTGATTTCTTCAATTATATTTTCGATTTCTTCACTGTTTTTGAAATAACCAATTGTTTCTCCTTCTATGATAAAAGCAAAGGCATCGATCTTAAAATCTATTCCTTTTTTTATATTGGTTTCCAATGTTTCTCTATCTGTCAATTCTCCTCCAAATACATTTGTTTTTTCAAAGCTGAGTTCCCCATTTAAGTCCACTTTAGCTTCATATGTATTTTCTAATTCTTCTTTTATACTGTCATATACTTCCATTGCCTCTTCAATTTCTTTTACAACTCCAACAACATCTTCTCCGATATATACATTATAAGCTTTTGTAGCTGTGTTAACAGCAGCAAAGCTTGGCATAGCTATCGAAAATACAGCGATTGAAATTACAATTTTATTAAAATATCTATTTTTATTTTTTATTTCAATTACTTTATTTGAAAATCTATTCCAATATTTCTTAATCCTTTCTTTATCCATCTTTCCCTCCCGTTGAACATTGTGTAGATTTTTGTAACTCTTTTGTAACAATTACTTTTTCATTATATCAATATGAACTTTTATTGACAACTTTTTAAGAAGATAAAATAAAAAAATGTAAACCAATAATACAACTAATAGATATGTGTCTATGTTAGTCATATTAAGGTTTACATCGATATAAAAAAATGGTATTATAATTACAATTAATTGTTACAAAAATTTAATATTTGATTTTTAGTTTTTTCGCATTCATTTTGAATGTAATTTTCTTTTTTTCTAAATGGTAAAGTTTCCCATCTAAGTTTAAAATCATATTATTCCCAGAATCTACTTCAACAATATCTGCCTTGCCTTCTACTACATACTTTTTATATCTAAGATGTTTTCCACTAAATATTGTCGGGAATAATGTCAGGACTCTGAATTTTAAAATATTTTTGACCATACAGTAACTTAGTCTATTGTCATCCACCGAAGCGTTAGGAAGTATTTTCATGCCTCCACCATAATATTTTCCATTTCCAACAGCAAAAAGCATCAAATCATTTTCAGATAATGTATTGTCAATTTTGATTGAAGTTCTAACACTTTTATATTTTACTAAGGCGAAAAACACTCCTATTATATATGCTTTTTTCCCCTTTATATATTCCTTTATCTTCTCGGTTTGATTTACTACTTCTGCATCTAGTCCTATGCTTGCTACATTTAAGAAATATCTGTCATCAGCTAATCCGACATCAATTTCTTTGTATCTTTGACCGGTTATTATATCCAAACATTTTTTTAAGTCTTTTGGTATTTCTAATGATCTGCAAAAGTCGTTGCCTGTTCCTCTAGGTATAATTCCTAAAACTCCGCTACCTTTATTTAATATGCCAGTAGCAACCTCATTTATTGTTCCATCTCCACCTACTGCAACATATACATCATAGTTAGGGTTTTCAAATATTATTTTTTGAGCATCATCTATAGCTTTGGTGAATTCAATTTTGTAGTTTAACCCTTTGCTTTGGCAATATCTCTCTACATCTACCGTCTCTTTTATAGCACTTTTATCTCCTGAGACTGGATTTATTAGAAAAAGAATATTTTCCTTGGTTGTTTTATTGCTATTTAAACCCAATCTCTTTCTCTCCTCTTTTTGCTCTATCTATAACTATCATCTCTTCGGGGGATAGAGGTATATTCGACTCTCCATTTTTTATAGGTTTTGCAAAGCTAACTGATTTTTCTCTGCCATATATACTTGTCAATACAAATCCATTGTTATATTTGTCCAATAGAGCTATGGAAAAGCTTAATTCACTTCCCATATCGGCAAAGGCATTGTACCTTAAAAATCCGATTTTTTGAATTGCAAATGTCAAATTAGTTTCAACTGTTAAAAGATTATCTTCTAGTCTTTTTAAGTTAGAATTGATATTATTTATATCTGAGTTTACATGCATGAAGAGTTCTTCAAAATTTACTCCAGAAAGCCCTTTAGTTAGATTTTGATATCTCTCTCTTTCATGCTTTATTTTGTTGTTTTGTACTAAAAACATGATAAATAAAATAATATTGAAAATTAACAATCCTAAAATAATATATGTTGTATAATCACTAATTGCAGATATAAATTGTTCCATTTTCTTACCCCTTATATTTGTCTTCTAATTTCGTATATAGATTTTATACTATATTCAATATCTTCAAATGTGTTAAATGGTCCAATGCTAAATCTCACTGCTCCTTGTTCAAATGTGTTTATAGTCTTATGTGCAAGTGGAGCGCAATGAAGTCCTGGCCTAACACAAATATCGTATTTTTCATCAAGAATATATGCTAGTTCTGATGAATCCAAATCCAGAATATTAATTGGTATTACTCCAGCTCTTTTCTTTAAATCAGATGGTCCATATATTTTTACGCCATCAATTTTACTTAATTCCATGATGAAATACTCAGTTAATTCTTCTTCTTTTTTTTGTATATCTTCAATTCCTCTTTCTAATATATAATTTAATCCTTCTTTAAGCCCTACTATTCCAGGCATGTTTAAAGTTCCACTCTCAAATTTATCTGGCATTATTTCAGGTTGAAAGATCGAGTAAGAGTCGCTGCCTGTTCCTCCTTGTATGATAGTGTCTGTCAAGAGGCTGTCTCTGATAAATAACCCTCCTGTACCTTGTGGACCCAACAATCCTTTATGCCCTGGAAATGCAAGAAAGTCTATGTTCATTCTTTCTACATCTATTGGATAGATACCTGCAGATTGACTTGCATCAACTAAAAACAATATTCCCTTTTCTTTAGAAATCTTTCCTATTTCTTCGATAGGCATAATCGTGCCTGTCAGATTTGAAACATGAGTAATCGCTATCATCTTGGTATTGGGCTTTATTGATTTAAGTATATCGTCTTTTGATACAAAACCTTCTTCATCAGCAAAAACAATTGTATTTTCTACACCAATAGATTCAAGATGTTTGATAGGTCTTAGTACAGAATTATGTTCCATCGATGTAGTAATAACATGGTCGCCTTCATGTAATGTTCCATTTATAGCTATATTCAAACTAGTGGTGCAGTTTGGCGTAAAAATAAGGTTAAAAGGATCCTTTATATTGAAAAATTTAGAAAGCATAACCCTGGCATCATATACTTCCCTGTTTGCTTTGAGAGCTAATTTATGCCCTGATCTTCCAGGATTTGCCCCATAGTTTTTCATAGCATCATAAACCTTATCTAATACACTTTGTGGTTTGGGATAAGTTGTTGCTGCATTATCCAAATAGTACATAGACTTCACTCCTATGTAAAAATATCTCTATTTTATTCTAACACCCTTTTATCCTATTCACAACAAAAAAGTACCCCTAATCGACGATTATATCGAATAGAGGTATTTGTGTTTATCCTAATCTTTCGTATACTACTTTAAGAATCTCTTCCTTGAGTGCCTTCCCTTTGTTTAAACTTTCTTTAATTTCTCTATCTATTTCTTCTTTAAATTTCTCATCTTTTATGCTTTTTAAGTTGATTGTTACATTAAATAGAGCTCCCTCTAACCCTGCATATGCCAATAGGGTGCCAACCCCAACATCAGTTATTGCATTTACATTGCCATATTCAGCAAATACAATTTGCAGCTCTAAAGTCTCCAAGCATTTCTTAGCACATTTCAAAGGTACTTCTAATGCTTTTTTATAACCAAGCTGAATTTTTTCAGATCTTATTTTTTTCTCTTCCTCTGTTTCTTTTGGGAGTTTAAATGCTTTCATTACATCATCAAAAGCCGTAGAGTCTTCATCAACTATCACTAGTAGATCATCAATTATTTGGTTTAGTTTTATTTGATTTTCTTCTAGCAAAGTTCTTTTTTCTTCTGGTATTTGTTCATATTTAGCTTTTCCAATAGTGAGGTTTCCCACCATGCTTGACAAAGCAGCCCCCAAACTCCCAGCAAGAGCTGAAACACTACCACCTCCCGGAGTAGGATTGTCGCTTTTTACTTCTTGTACAAACTCTTTTATGCTTTTTTCAACTAACATTATATCCCTCCATATTAAAATTTAATTATTCCCTCAATGACTTTAACAGAGCTTCCTCCAACTTTTATCCTAAATCCATCATCATTTTCTTCTATAAAACATTGGATTTTGCTTGGCCTATTTAATGAATATCCTTGATGAACTATAATAGAGTTTTCTTTTAAAATTTTGTTGTTTTTTAAATAATATATTAATGCTCCATTAGCTGTTCCCGTTGCTGCTTCTTCATTTATGCCCACCGCAGGAGCAAAATTTCTAGCATAAGCTTTTGTCCTATCTTTTTTATCTAAACAAAAAGCATGTAGTCCCACTACTCCAAGTTCTATTGAATAGTCCTTTAATTTGTTGAAATCAACATCTATTTTTTCTAATTTAATCTTACTCTTAATTGGACATATTATATCTTTAAGGCCAGTTGAAATGATTTGAGGATAGACAGATTCACCAGCTAATCCAATATCATCTTCATCTAAGTTTAAAATTTCCTTTATCCTTGATAAATCCTTTATATCTCCATAATATTGTGGCTTTCCTTGTTCCATAACAACAGATATGGGTTTAAAATTAGAGAACATTATCTCAGCAGTTATAGTTCCAATATTTGTTTTAAGTAGTATCGTCTTGGTGCCATTATTTAAATTTTCCACATACCCTTCATCTGCTAAAATATATACGCCACCAATAGTAGCATGTCCACACAAGTCTACTTCACACTCAGGAGTAAAGTATCTAGCTTTATATTTGTTTTTTTCTAATTCTGTCAAAAATATGGTTTCTGATAAGTTCATTTCTCTAGCTATCGATTTCATTATTTTCTCTGGCAAACTTTTCTTTGTAATAACTACGCCAGCAGGGTTGCCTCCAAAAGCAACATCAGTAAAAGCATCTACCTGGAAAATATTTAGTTCCATAAAATCACCTCCTATGTTCCACGTGGAACATTACCTTGCAAGCATCTCAATTAGCCTTTCTAGGTCATCATCGCTATAAAATTCAATTTCTATCTTTCCGATTTTTTTTGATTTAGTTATAGTTACTTTAGTTCCCAAGTTAGATATAAGTCTGTCTTCTAATTCTCTGATGTATATATCTTTTTTCTTTGTTTTGGGTCTTTTCTTTTTCTCTACTACCATAGCTTCAGTTTCTCTCACAGAAGAATTGGACTTGATTATCTCTAAAGCTTTCTTGTACTGCCCTTCTTCTTCTTTTATGCTCAGCAGCACTTTTCCATGCCCCATTGTCAATTCACCATTTTGTATAAGTTCAATTACTCTATTGTCGAGATTTAACAATCTTAAAGTATTTGAAATATATGATCTACTCTTTCCAATAGCTTTTGCTAATTCCTCTTGAGTTAAATTATATTCCTCAATTATTCTCCTATATCCATAGGCTTCTTCGATCGGGTTTAAATCCTCACGTTGAATGTTCTCAATTAAAGCAATTTTAGATGCAGTTACATCGTCAATATCTTTGATTATGCAAGGAAGAGTTTTCAGATTAGCAATTTTTGAGGCTCTATATCTTCGCTCTCCAGCGACTATTTCATAATATTCACCTTTCTTTGTTACAATAAGTGGTTGAAGAACTCCATTTTCTTTTATCGAATCTGCTAAGTTTTCTAAGCTTTCTTTATCAAAACTTTTTCTTGGCTGATCTTTTTTTGCCCTTATTTTTTCTATATTTAATTCAACAACTTTGCTTTCGCCACGAGTTATATCACTTATCAAGTCATCAACACTTTCTTTATCTTGTATCAAAGCAGATAATCCTTTACCCAGTCCAGTCTTTTTTTGTGGCATATAATCACCTCTATTCACTTTCTTGTAATTCTAAAAACTCCATTGCCAGTTCTAAATATGACTCAGCTCCCTTTGATCTAGAGTCATAATCATGTACACTCATTCCATATGATGGTGATTCTGCAAGCCTTACATTTCTCGGTATTATGCTAGTATAAACTTTGCCTTTAAAAAATTTTTTTACTTCTTCAACTACTTGAATCGATAAATTGGTCCTGCCGTCAAACATATTTAAGACCACACCTTCTAACTCCAGATTTGGATTTTGATTCTTTCTTACTAACTCGATTGTTCTAAATAGTTGGCTTACTCCCTCAAGTGCGTAGTACTCGCATTGGATGGGGATGATTACACTATCTGCTGCTATTAAGCCAATAACACTCAATATTCCAAGAGAAGGAGGACAGTCTATAAAGCAGTAGTCAAATTCATCCTTTATACTTTCAAGAATAATTTTTAAGGTGTTTTCCCAATTTTCTTCTCTAGCTAATTCTATTTCAACACCAGCAAGGTCATTGTTTGAAGGAACTATGCTTACATTCTCTGCAGAAGTAGGTTTTATTGCTTCGGCAATGCTTGATTTTCCTGTTAAACAATCATATATTTGAACATTCAAATTGTCTTTATCAATCCCTAAGCCACTAGAAGAGTTGCCTTGAGGATCAAGATCTATCAACAATATTTTCTTTCCTAATTTTCCTAAACCAGCAGACAGATTTATGCTTGTCGTGGTCTTGCCAACCCCACCTTTTTGGTTGAATATGGCGATAACTTTACTCATATAGTTTCACCTCAAATTCTATTTACTTATATAATATCATACAAAAAAAATAAATAAACAAAAAATGTTCCACGTGGAACATTTTTTGTTTATTTATCATCATAGCGGATTCTTTTTAGGTTTTCCCTGTTGTCTAGGATATTTCCTAGGTGTTTCTTTAATCTTTTTAATAACTATCAAAGTGTGAACAATATCAAAATGTGGCAATTTCACTTCTTCTATTCTTTCAATCTCTCCACCTAATAATTTAAGTGCATTTTTAGATAAGTCTACTTCTTCTTTTACATCTGGTCCTTTCATAGCTATAAAATAACCATTTACTTTCACAAATGGCAAGCAATATTCAGAAAGTGTATTTAGGCTTGCTACTGCTCTAGAAACCGAAATATCATATTTTTCTCTATGCTCATTAACTAAGGCAAGCTCTTCAGCTCTTGCATGAATAGTTTTTACCATTGATAAGTTTAACTCTTTTATGACTTCGTTTAGAAAATTAATTCTCTTGTTTAAACTATCCATTAAAGTCATATCCAACTCATTGTTATACACTTTTAAAACTAGACCTGGAAACCCTCCGCCTGTTCCAACATCGATCACTTTTTTATATCCATCAAATAACCCAATATTTACTAGTGACAAACTGTCACAAAAGTGTTTAATATATATTTCATCTTCTTCTGTTATATTGGTTATATTAAATTTCTGGTTCCAATGAACTAGCATATCTTTATATGTTTCGAACTGTTTTAATTGATCAGGTTCTAATTTTAAGTTCATTTTATGAAGAGCGCTTATAAATAATTCATTACTCACTAATAGTCCTCCTTCTTAGCTGTTCTAAATAGATCAATAAAACATTTATATCAGCAGGTGAAACACCAGAAATTCTTGATGCTTGTCCAATGGATTCTGGTCTGATTTTGTTTAACTTTTGGACTGCCTCAGTGCTTAAGCTTTTTATTTTTGTATAATCGATATCTTCTGGGATTTTTTTATTTTCCATTCTCTTAAATTGCTCTATTTGAGCCATTTGTTTTCTTATATACCCTTCATATTTTATTTCAATTTCTGCCTGAATTCTGATTTCTTTAGGCAAATTAGGTCTATCTGGATCTAAAGCTTTTGTGGAATCATAAGTCAATTCTGGTCTCTTAAGGAGATCATAAAGGCTAATTCCTGTTTTTATTGTGCTGTTACTTAAGCTATATAGTATCTCATTTACTTCCTTTGTGGGTGTTAATATCACTTTTTTTAGTCTAGCTAACTCATCATTTAATAATCTCTCTTTTTCTAAAGTCTTTTCATATCGTTCTTTTGATACCAGCCCCAATTCATACCCTTTCTTAGTCAATCTCAAATCGGCATTATCTTGTCTAAGTGTCAACCTGTATTCTGCTCTCGATGTCATCATTCTATAAGGTTCGTTCGTACCCTTAGTAACAAGGTCATCAATCAAAACCCCAATATATGCCTCTGATCTATCAAGTATAAAAGGCTCTCTACCCAATACATTTTGGCTTGCATTTATTCCTGCAATAAGACCTTGTGCTGCTGCTTCTTCATACCCACTTGACCCATTAATTTGTCCTGCAAAAAATAAATTCTTAATTTCTTTATGCTCTAGAGTCCTTTTTAGCATAGTTGAATCAATAGCATCATATTCAATTGCATATGCTGTTCTCATGAATTCTACTTTTTCAAGCCCCTTTATGTTTTTATACACTTCAATCTGTACTTCTTCAGGCAATGAAGAACTTACACCTTGTACATACATCTCTTTAGTGTCTAATCCTTCAGGTTCTATGAATACTTGATGTTTATCCTTTTCTGGAAATCTTACTACCTTATCCTCTATTGACGGACAATACCTAGGACCAACACCTTCTATTAGCCCTGAAAACATAGGGGATCTATCTAAATTTTGTCTTATTATTTCATGAGCTCTTTCAGTTGTATAGGTCAAATAACATGATACTTGTTTTATGTCAAATTCCTTTCCCATATTCATAAAACTAAATGGTATAATCTCATCATCCCCAGGTTGTTCTTCCATCACGCTAAAATCAATGCTATCTCTTGAAACTCTAGCAGGTGTGCCTGTTTTCATTCTCCTTAAGAAAAATCCTTTTTGTTTCATAGCTTTTGAAAGCATTATCGATGGAAATCTTCCATCTGGTCCAGACTCAAAATTTACTTCCCCTATATAAACTCTTCCACCTAAATAAGTCCCTGTAGCAACAACACATGCTTTTGTATTGTATACTGCACCAGTTCTTGTCACCACTGCCTTTACTTGATTGTTTTCAAAAATTATATCTACAACTTCAGCTTGTTTTAATGTCAAGTTAGGCTCATTTTCAAGCGTTTTTTTCATCTCTGTATGATACTTTTTCTTATCCGCTTGTACCCTAAGTGAATGTACTGCAGGCCCTTTTGACAAATTTAACATTCTGCTTTGTATGAATGACTTATCTATATTTAATGCCATCTCTCCACCTAGGGCATCAATTTCACGTACTAAATGACCTTTGCCTGTTCCTCCAATGTTTGGATTGCACGAAAGTGCTGAAATTGCATCCAAGCTGATCGTAAGTATAAGTGTCTTAAGGCCCATTCTAGCAGATGCTAAAGCAGCTTCAACACCAGCATGTCCTGCTCCTATTACGACACAATCATATTCTCCAGCATTATATTTAATATTATCTCTCATATTCTCTCCTTACTTTCCAATACAAAATTCACTAAATATCTTGTCTAATATATCTTCAGAAATAGATTGCCCCGTGATTTCTCCAAGGCTCTCCCAAGCGCTCTTAATATCTACTTCTAAACAATCGATCGGTTCATTTTTTAATATTTCTTCTTCCAATTCCAACAGTGTATCATATGCTTTAAGCAGCATATTCTTATGCCTTATATTATTTAATACAACATCTGATTCGATTTTTACATCTTCTTTATAAAACAAATCTTTTATAGTATCTATTAACTCATCTATACCTACACCTGTTGTAATAGAAGAATTGATTACTCTTGCGTTAGGAAAATTAACCTTGAAATAGCTTTCATCTAGTTTTCTCTCTAAATCAGATTTGTTTAACATTATTATAGTCTTTTTATCTTTTACTAGTTCCATAATTCTTTTATCTTCTTCTGTAAGAGGAGAAGATACATCAAACAATGCTATAATCAAGTCTGCCTTGCTTAAAGTTTCTTTAGTCTTTAACACGCCTATTTTTTCAACATAGTCCTCTGTCTCTCTAATGCCAGCAGTATCGACAAGTTTCAATGGAATGCCATCTATATTAATATATTCTTCAATTATATCCCTTGTTGTGCCTGGTATATCTGTCACTATAGCTCTATTTTCATTTAGTATCGCATTTAAAAGAGATGATTTACCTACATTCGGCTTACCTAATATTACAGTATTCAACCCATCTCGCAGTATCTTTCCTCTTTCGAAACTATCTATTAATCTCTTTATTCTTTCCTTTGCCTTTTTTGAATCTTCCAACAATTCCTTGTGAGAAATCTCTTCTATTTCATCTTCAGGAAAATCTATGTTAGCTTCAATAAATGCCATCATTTTTACCAAAATATCTTGGATCTCTAAAACTTCTTTAGTTATACTTCCTTCAAGTTGTTTCAATGAAACCTCGTAGCTCTTTTCAGATTTTGCTTTTATTATGTCGATTACCGCCTCAGCTTGTGTTAAATCAAGCCTTCCATTTAAGAAAGCCCTTTTTGTAAATTCTCCTTTTTCAGCAAGTCTAGCTCCTTTCTTCAAACACAGCTCCAAAATTTTTTTAACAGGAATTATTCCACCATGAGAATATATCTCTACCATATCCTCTCTTGTGTAGGTATTTGGAGCTTTCATAAAAGCAATCAAAACCTCGTCTAAGACTTTTTTATCATCAACAATATGACCATAATGAAGTTTTTTGTTTTCAAATTCGAAATTTTTTCTATTGCTTTTAAAAATTTCTTTCCCTATATTAATAGCATCTTTACCGCTTAATCTTACAATGCCTATTCCTGCTTCACCAACTGCTGTCGATATAGCAGCAATTGTTTGATCCATAAAATCACCTCAAAATTTATATAAATTAATTATAATATATCTCATTATACATTGTTTGCAAATTAAAGTAAAAAAA
Source organism: Soehngenia sp. (assembly GCF_055108775.1). Taxonomy (NCBI): domain Bacteria; kingdom Bacillati; phylum Bacillota; class Tissierellia; order Tissierellales; family Tissierellaceae; genus Soehngenia; species Soehngenia sp. The sequence goes on from NZ_JBSQIL010000003.1 coordinate 42,006, forward strand.
TAAAGTCCTAGTGGACTTTATTTTTTTAAAGTTATAACAACCCTTCTATATGGTTCATTGCCTTCAGAATAAGTAGTGATTCCATCGAAGTTTTGCAAAGTCGAATGAATTATCCTTCTTTCATAAGGATTCATAGGTTCTAATTTTACTGGTTTCCTATATGTCAATACTCTTTTAGCCATCTTATTTGCCAAGTTTACTAATGCCTCTTCTCTCTTTTTTCGGTAATTATTTACATCAACTAATGTCTTATACAAATTTTCACCATTTTTATTTACCACTAAATTCAATAAATATTGTATAGAGTCAAGGCCACTTCCTCTTTTTCCGATCAAAACACCTATATCATCATCAGATAAATTAACTATTTCAACTTGAATGACTTCTCCTTCTAAAGTTACATTACAATCAGCTTCAATATCCATTTTATTTAATAAATTTTCCATAAAAGTTTGTGCTATCTTCTTAGGGTCATCTTTTTTAGTTACTTTTATCTTTGCTTCTTTCCCACCAATTATGCCGAACAATCCCTTTGATGGCTCTTCCAATATTTCTACTTCTACCTCATCTTTTGTTGCATTCAATTCAACTAGCGCTTCATTTAATGCATCTTCAACTGTTTTGGATGACTTTATAACAAATTTCATTTATTTTGCCTCCACACTTTTTTTAACGGATCTGTTAACTATAAGCTGTTGAACAATACTAAATATATTACTAATTACCCAATAAAGAGCAAGTCCTGCTGAAAAACCTCTTGCAGCAAAGAATATCATAAATGGAAGAACAATATTCATTATCCTCTGTGTTGATTGTGTAGAAGGATCAGCATTTGGATTAGCACTCATCATAGTAACACTCTGTAAATATGTCGTTATACCTGCTAATAGTGGCAATCCCCAAAGATATGGATCTTGTAATCCTAAATCCTTAATCCAAAAAAAGTTCTTTGCCATGCTTTGATACATTTCAGGATCTGTAAAAGCATACATACTTGGATCTCTAAATACTGCGAAAAATGCCAAAATTATAGGCATCTGTATAATCAATACAAGACAACCTGAAGCTGGATTGTATTTGTGTTCTTTGTATAATTCCTGCATTTTGATTTGCATAGTTTTCGGGTCATTCTTGTATTTTGTCTGTATATCTTTAATCAAAGGCTGAAGTTCGCTCATTTTTCTACTCGATTTGACTTGATTAAGGCTTAATGGTAATAAAATGAGCTTAAAAATAACAGATGTAATTATGATAGAAATAGCATAATACGATATAATAGATGGTTCACTAGGTAATACGCTACTTACAAATGTATATACATATCTTAGAATAGAACCCATTATGTTTCCAAGAAAATCAATCATTTATTTTATAAACCCCCCGTTCATTTAAGTGGGTCATATCCTCCTTCATGAAATGGATTGCACCTTAGTATTCTTCTTATACTTAGATAACTTGCTTTAAAAAATCCGTATTTTTGAAATGCCAAGAGTGAATACTCTGAGCAAGTAGGATAAAACCTGCAATGTTTACCAACCAATATATACTTAGATATATAATTTTGGTAAAATTTTATAATGTAAATCACTATATTATTCATTGAATCACCTTTTTAAAATACCGGCTAAACTATATAGGTGCTCAACAGATTTTTGTAGTTCTTCATAGTTTAAGTCTAAAGTATTCTTCTTTGGAATAAGTACAATATCATATCCTTCACTTACATATGGTAAAAGATTTTTGTTAATCTCTCTTAATCTTCTTTTTATTTTATTTCTAACCACAGCTTTCCCCAATTTTTTTGTGACTACTATTCCAAACCTAGTATAATTCAATTCATTTTTTTTTATATAAAGTGTAAAATTTCTATTCCAATAGTTTTTACCCTTTACATAAACCTTTTTAAATTCAGTATTCTTTCTTAATCTGTGTATTTTTTTCATTAAGATAAACCACCCTAGGCCTTTAATAAAAGGCCACTATCTAGCGGCCTAAGCGGAAAGCACCTTTCTCCCTTTTCTTCTTCTTGCTTTTAACACTGCTCTACCTGATCTAGTCTTCATTCTCTTTCTAAAACCATGTTCTTTACTTCTTTGTCTTTTTTTAGGTTGATACGTTCTTTTCACATAAAACACCTCCTTTATGTAGGATAACAAGTATATTTGATACTAATACCTATTTTATAGCATAAAACACTATCTTAAATTATATGTATAAGGTAGAAACATGTCAAGAAATATAATTTTAGTTCAGTTTCTACTAATATAATATATATAATATATCAAAAATGCAAACCTGTAGATAATTTTTAAACAGCCTGTGGATAAATTTATTGAATATGGTGTATATTTTTGTTATTATATTTATAGTGTTAATAAGTATTAAATCTTGTGGATAGTTTAAAGTTATGCACATTTTGTGGATAGTTTGTGCATAACTTTAAATTATTTATCGATTTTTTGTTACGAATATTTAATTTATAAATTAATTTTATCCACAATATTAAACTGTTAATTCTGTGGATTATTTATTTTTTTAATAAAAATTTCTATTTATCCACAAAAAGTTGATATTTTATCAACATTATCCACATATTTTAGAATTTTTATAATTTTTGTGGATAACATGAAATATTAGGAGGTATTATTAATGAATTTATCATTAAATGAGCTTTGGGATCAGGTGCTAAATTTAATAAAAGTTGAACTCACAGAAGTTAGCTTTAACACATGGCTTAAAACCATAAAACCTATATCCTTAAGTGATGATGAAATAACTTTAGCAGCTCCAAATGACTTTACAAAGGGAATTTTAGAAGGAAGGTACTTAAATTTAATAAAAAATGCAATAAAAGAAGTTTGCAAAAAAGATTATAAAATTAATTTCATAGTACCTGGAGATGAATTACCAAATATAGAAGTAGTAAAGAAAGAAAATAAGGTTAGTGAACCTGATTTTAAAAAACTGTTAAATCCTAAATATACTTTTTCAACATTTGTTACAGGAAAAAGCAACGAATTTGCTCATGCAGCATCTTTAGCAGTTGCTGAAGCACCAGCTCAAGCATATAATCCACTTTTTATATATGGTGGCGTAGGATTAGGGAAAACACATTTAATGCATGCAATAGGTCATTATATATTATCTCAAAATCCAAAAGCTAAAGTAGTATATGTATCAAGTGAAAAATTCACAAACGAACTCATTAATTCTATAAGAGAGTATAGAAATGAAGAGTTTAGAAATAAATATAGAAATGTAGATGTTCTTCTAGTTGATGACATTCAATTTATAGCCGGAAAGGAAGGAACTCAAGAAGAATTTTTCCATACTTTCAATGCTCTACATGAAGCAAACAAACAAATCATAATATCAAGTGATCGTCCACCAAAAGAAATACCTACACTAGAAGATAGGCTTAGATCTCGTTTCGAATGGGGCTTGATAACAGACATACAACCCCCTGATTTTGAAACTAGAATAGCAATACTTAAGAAAAAAGCCAATATAGAAAATCTAAATATACCTGACGAAGTCTTTCATTTAATTGCAAACAATATTCATTCTAATATAAGAGAATTAGAAGGAGCTCTTATTAAAATCGTTGCTTACTCATCATTGACAAATGCAGTTATATCAGAAGAATTAGCACAAGAAGCACTAAAAGACCTCGTAAATAGCCAAAAAAAGAAAGAAATCACTGTTGAACTTATTAAAGACGTAGTAGCAAAAGAATTCAATATAAGAATTGACGACTTTGACTCTAAAAAAAGAACTAGAGAAGTGGCTTTTCCAAGACAAGTAGCCATGTACTTAACAAGAGAATTGACAGATTTATCTCTACCTAAGATAGGCGATGAATTTGGTGGAAGAGATCATACAACAGTTATACATGCATACGATAAAATATCTAATGACATGATAAATGACTTAAGTCTTAAAAATAAAATAGAAAAGATAATAGAAAATTTAAAGAAATAACATGTTGATAGTTTATAACAATTATTTTACTTATCCACATGTTATTAAACTTCATATTAAATATGATTTCAACTGAAAAATGACTTATCCACATATTAACATGTACTACTACTATTACTACTATTGTTATTAATTCTAATATACTATAAAGGAGGAAGTGCCTTGAAATTTTCAGTATCGCAAAATGAACTAAATAAACATATAAATATAGCACAAAGAGGTATCTCAAATAAATCAACTCTTCAAATTCTAGAAGGGATACTCATTGATGCAAAAAATAACAGATTAAAACTTACATCCACAGATTTAGAGATAAGCATAGAAACAATATTAGATGCAAATGTAATAGAAGAAGGAAAAGTTGTTATAAATTCAAGAATATTGGGAGATATTGTAAAAAGATTACCAAACGATACAATATATTTTGATATAAAAAACAACCATGTAAATATAAAGTGTCAGAATTCAGATTTTAACATAATTTCATATCCTGGAGATGATTATCCAGAACTTCCAATAGTAATAGAAACAGCAAAATTCGATATACCTCAAAATATTTTAAAAAGCGCAATAAAACAGACTTCATTTACCACATCACAGGATGAATCAAGGGCAGTATTGACAGGAGTTCTATTTGAAATAGAAGATGGCATGTTAACATTTGTATCCCTTGATGGATATAGGCTATCTATGAGAAAAGAGAATATTGAAATATCAGAAAGTTTAAAACTAATTGTTCCAGCAAGAGTTTTGAATGAATTAAATAAAATAATCGAAGATGTGGATAAAAATGTTACATTGGCTATAGCAAACGGACAAATAGTATTTACTTTAGATGATACAGTTATATATTCTAAGCTTTTGGAAGGGCAGTTTTTTAATTATAAAGATATTGTAAGAACAAACCACAATACAACGATACTTGTAAAAAGGAAAGATTTACTTGATTCATTAGAAAGAGCTAGTCTATTATCAAGAGAACAGAGAGCAAATCTAGTGAAGCTTTCAGTTACAGATGATTATTTAACAATAAAATCCAATTCAGAGATGGGAGATGTATTTGAACAAATAGAGATCATAAAAAAGGACGGAGAGAATTTAAACATAGCATTTAACTCAAGATATTTAATAGATGGTGTTAGAGTTATAGATAGTGAAGATATAGAGCTTAATTTTATTTCCAGCCTTAATCCTTGCATAATGAGAGCAAAAGATGATGAAAAATACATCTATTTGGTATTACCAGTTAGATTAGCTCAAGATGATTTTTAAGAGGTGAAAAAATGGAAAAGGTTAAAATAAATACAGAATACATTAAATTAGAGCAATTATTAAAATTAGCAAGCATTACACAAACAGGTGGAGAAGCTAAAATAATGATTCAAGATGGATTGGTAAAGGTCAATGGAGAAATATGCAAACAAAGAGGAAAAAAATTGAGAATAAATGACAAAATAGAAGTAAATGATAAAATTTATGTTGTGGTATAATTAATTGTGCTTTTAATTTAAGGAGTGTATTTTTTGAATATATACGAATTGAGGTTAATAAATTTCCGAAATTACTACAACTTAACTATAGAATTTTTTCCCTATATAAATATTATTTATGGAGATAATGCTCAAGGAAAGACAAACCTATTAGAAGCCATAAATTTAGTATCTACAGGAAAATCTTTCAGAACCAGCAGAGAAAAAGAAATGATAAATTTCAATAAAGATAAAGCATATGTTGGGGCAAAGGTATTAGGGGAGAATTTTGAAAAGCTAATAGAGATAAAATTAGATAAAAATTATTCTAAAAAACAGAGAATAAATGGAAAAGATGTAAAAAATCAAAAAGAGCTATATGATAATTTTAAATCTGTGGTATTTTCCCCAGATGATATAAATTTAATAAAAGATGGACCAAATGTAAGAAGGAATTATATTGATAATTTAATATCAAACTTAAAACCAACATATCAATACAACCTAAACAGATATAACAAGATACTATTTCAAAGGAATAATTTATTAAAGCAAAACCTCATAAAAATTGATAGGAATTTAATAGATATATTCAATTTACAGTTGTCAAAATTAGCTAGCACAATAATAATAGAGAGAATGCTTATCTTAGAAAGGCTTGAAGAATTTTCAAAAGTGATACATTCTGAATTCACTGCAAATCAAGAAAAAATTAAATTTCAATATTTTTCAACAGTAAAATTTGATAAAAAAGATCCTATTGAAATACAAGAAAAAACTTTAAAAATGCTCAGAGAATATGAAAAAATGGATTTAGAAGCAAAAACAACACAAATAGGGCCTCACAGAGATGACATTTTCATAATCATAAATGAAAAAGATGCTAGAGTATTTGGCTCACAAGGACAGAAAAGATCAGCTGTTTTGACTATCAAACTATCAGAGGTTGAATTAATTAAAAATGAAACTAATCATTATCCAATATTACTTTTAGATGATGTTTACTCAGAATTAGATGAAAATAGAAAAAACTACTTAAATAGGCTTTTTAAAAATGTTCAAACCTTTATAACAACAACTGATATAAATAGCATAGGGGATCTGTCTTCTTTAGAAACAACAAAGATTAAAATAGAAGATGGAACATATATAAAGAGCTAATATGGAGGGAAATAGATGGCAATAGATAACAATGGTAACAATAGGCATTATACAGCCAATGAAATACAAGTATTGACAGGGCTTGAACCCGTAAGAAAAAGACCTGGAATGTATATAGGCTCAACTGGACCAAAGGGACTTCATCATCTAGTTTACGAAGTAGTAGATAACAGTATAGATGAAGCACTAGCAGGAATTTGTGATACAATAGAAGTTATAATACATGAAGACGGTTCAGTATCAGTAAAAGACAATGGAAGTGGTATACCTGTAGAGATACATCCTCAAACAGGTAAATCCACAGTAGAAACAGTTTTGACAATACTTCATGCAGGGGGAAAATTTAACAATTCAGCATATAAAGTCTCTGGAGGGCTTCATGGAGTTGGAGTTTCGGTAGTAAATGCACTTTCAAAGTGGCTTATTGCAAAAGTAAGAAGAAACGGAAAAGAATATATGCAAAAATTTGAAAGAGGTATAGCTGTAACAGAACTCACTGAAATTGGAGAAACAGATGAGACTGGTACAACTATACATTTTTTGCCAGATGATGAAATATTTGAAACCGTAGAATTTAACTTTGAAACATTGGAACATCGATTCAGAGAAATGGCATTCCTAAACAGAGGAATAAAAATAACTCTAGAAGATAGAAGAAACAATGTCAAAAAAGAATTTCATTATACTGGAGGAATAAAATCATTTGTCGAATATATAAACAAAAATAAAAATCCTCTTCATAAAGAAGTCATTTATTTTGAGGAGGAAAAAGATTTTGTTACAGTAGAACTAGCACTTCAATACACCGACTCTTATTCAGAAACAATGCTGTCTTTTGCTAATAATATCAATACGATAGAAGGTGGAACTCACTTATCAGGATTTAGATCTGCACTTACTAGGAGTATAAATGATTATGCTAGAAAGTATAACTTTCTAAAAGAAAAAGATGAAAATCTTACTGGAGATGATGTAAGAGAAGGTTTAAGTGCAGTACTTTCTGTAAAATTGCCAGAACCCCAATTTGAAGGTCAAACAAAAGCAAAATTAGGAAATACCGAAATTAGAGGAATAGTAGATACCTTGACATATGAATATCTATCTAGCTATTTTGAAGAAAATCCTAAAACAGCTAGAGTTATATTGGAAAAAGCTATCAATTCTCAAAGAGCAAGAGAAGCTGCAAGAAAAGCAAGAGATTTGACAAGAAAAAGAAGCGTGTTGGATAATACAACTCTACCTGGGAAATTAGCAGATTGTCAATCAAATGATATAAATGAAACAGAAGTTTTTCTAGTAGAGGGAGATTCAGCTGGTGGAAGTGCAAAGCAAGGAAGAGATAAGAAATTTCAGGCAATACTTCCATTAAAAGGAAAGATAATGAATGTAGAAAAAGCTAGAATCGATAAAATACTTGGATATGAAGAAATAAAAGCTATGATAACAGCCTTTGGCACAGGTATTGGTGAAGATTTTAACATTGAAAAACTTAGATATGGTAAAATAATAATCATGACAGACGCAGACGTTGATGGAGCGCATATAAGAACACTTTTATTGACTTTTTTCTACAGATATATGAAAGATTTGATAGAAAAAGGTCATGTATACATTGCACAGCCACCACTATATAAAGTATCAAAGGGTAAAACAGAGCATTATTGTTATTCGGATAAAGAACTTGAAAAGTATCTAGACGAAATAGGTAGAGGCAACTACACTATTCAAAGATACAAAGGTCTTGGAGAAATGAATGCCGACCAGCTATATGATACAACAATGGATCCTAACAATAGAATTCTCTATAAAGTGACAATAGAAGATGCTGTCGCAGCAGATGAGATATTTACAACACTTATGGGGGATAAAGTAGAGCCTAGAAGGGAATTTATAGAACAAAATGCTAAATATGTCAAGAATCTTGACATATAGGAGGTAAATATGGAAGAAAACAAAGAGAATCTGATTGAAATAAATATAGAAGATGAGATGAAAAATTCTTACTTAGATTATGCTATGAGCGTAATAGTAAGTAGAGCATTGCCAGATGTAAGAGATGGATTAAAACCAGTACACAGAAGAATACTATATGCTATGAGCGAGCTTAATCTTTCACCAGACAAACAATATAGAAAATCAGCTAGGGTAGTTGGAGATGTACTTGGTAAATATCATCCACATGGAGACTCATCTGTCTATGGAGCTATGGTAAGATTAGCTCAAGATTTTAACACTAGATATCCTCTAGTCGATGGGCATGGTAACTTCGGTAGTGTGGACGGCGATGGAGCAGCTGCGATGAGGTATACCGAAGTAAAAATGACACCATTAGCTATGGAAATGTTGAGAGACTTAGAAAAAGAAACCGTCGATTTCATGCCAAACTTCGATGAAACATTAAAAGAACCAGTAGTATTGCCTAGCAAATTTCCAAATTTATTGGTAAATGGATCATCGGGGATAGCAGTAGGAATGGCTACAAATATACCACCACACAACTTAAAGGAAGTCATAGATGGATTAATTATGCTGATAGATAATGAAGATATTAGCATTGATGACTTGATGAAAGTAATAAAAGGGCCTGATTTTCCAACAGGTGGAATAATAATGGGAAAAGAAGGCATTAAAAAAGCATTTAGAACAGGTAGAGGCAAATTAACCATTAGAGCTGTAGCTGAAATCGAAGAAAACTCTAAGGGGAAAAGAAGCATAATAGTTTCTGAGATCCCATATCAAGTCAACAAATCCAACTTAATAGAAAAAATTGCAGAATTAGCTAGAGATAAAAAAATAGAAGGCATCTCTGATTTAAGAGATGAATCAGACCGAGAAGGCATGAGAATAGTAATAGAACTCAAAAGAGATGCAAATGCCAATGTAGTATTAAACAATCTATACAAACACACACAAATGCAAATTACTTTTGGAACAATAATGCTAGCTTTAGTAAACGGAGAACCAAAAGTACTTAATTTAAAACAGATTTTAGAGCATTATTTAAATCATCAAAAAGAGATAATAAGAAGAAGGACACAATTTGATTTAAGAAAAGCAGAAGAGAGAGCCCATATAGTTGAAGGTTTGAGAATTGCACTTGATCACATAGATGAAATAATAAAGATAATTAGAAGTTCAGCAAATGATCAAAAAGCTAAGGAAAGCTTGATGAATAACTTTACATTATCTGAAATTCAAGCTCAAGCAATTTTAGATATGAGATTGAGAAGATTAACAGGACTGGAAAGAGAGAAATTAGAAGAAGAATACGAAGATTTGATTAAGAAGATAAATTCATATAAAGAAATACTTGTAAATGAAAGACTTGTATTGGACATAATAAAAACAGAATTATTGGAAATAAGAGATAAATATTCTGATTTAAGAAGAACAAGAATTATGCATAGTAAAGAGGAAATAAACATAGAGGATATGATACCAGAGGAAGATGTTGTAATAACCCTTACTCATTTAGGATATATAAAAAGAATGCCAGAAGGGACATACAAGCCTCAAAAGAGAGGTGGCAAAGGAGTAATAGCTTTAACAAAGAAAGATGATGATTTTGTTGAGGACTTATTTATTACTTCGACACACAGCACTTTGTTATTCTTTACAAACAAAGGAAGAGTTTACTCACTAAAGGCATATGAAATACCTGAAGCAGGCAGACAAGCTAAAGGGACAGCAATAGTAAACCTATTAAATATAAATCCTGAAGAAAAAATAACAGCAGTAATTCCTGTTGATGAATTCAGTGAAGACTTAAATATGGTGATGTTGACTAAAAAAGGAACTATCAAAAAAACTGAGCTAGAACAATTTAACAGCATAAGAAAAAGTGGTATGATAGCTATAACATTGAAAGAAGAAGATGAACTAATAAATGTTGAACTAACAAAAGAAAATGACGAGATAATAATAGTCACCAAAAATGGTATTGCAATAAGATTTAGCCAAAAAGATGTAAGAGTGATGGGAAGAAATGCTGCAGGAGTAAGAGCAATTGAATTAAAAGAAGATGACGAGGTTGTATCCATGGATATAGCAGAAGATAGCAAATATCTACTTGTCATTACAGAAAAAGGATATGGGAAAAGAACTGAATTAAATGAATACAAAACTCAAAAAAGAGGCGGCAAAGGAATTAAGACTTATTCCATAAAAGAAAAAACTGGGAAAATAGTATCAGCTAAAGTAGTAAACAATCAAGATGAGGTTATGATTATTTCACTAAATGGAACAATAATTAGACTGCAAATTAAAGATATATCTGTAATGGGCAGAAGCACTCAAGGAGTAACTTTAATGAAGATGAATGATGATAGAGTAGTCGCTGTGGCAAAATATGTTGAGGGATAAATTTTAAGGAGTGATGGATATGGCTTTGCAAACAAAAGCAGAATTCAACTATGATGAAGGAAAATGGATAATTAAGCCGATTGGAGAAATAGACATCTATACATCAACAGAATTTAGAGATATAGTATTAAAATCATTTGAACAAAAAAATGCAGATTTAGTTATCGATGGTGAACATCTTGAATATATAGATTCAACAGGATTAGGAGCATTGATAGGTCTTTTAAAGATGCTTCAGGATACTCAATATAAAATTTATATAGACAATATAAAGCCAAACATCAGAAAGTTGTTTGATATCACAAAACTGGATAGCCTATTTATTTTTAGAGGTGAACAAAATGAATAATGATACAATACAACTTATAGTTCCTAAAAAGGCTGATTATATAAGCTTAATAAGGCTAACATCATCTGCAATAGCAAGTAAGCTAGGATTTAACATAGAAGACTTAGAAGATATAAAAGTATTAGTAGGTGAATCATGTATATTAACACTTTCATCAGAAAATACTAATAAACTTGATATAGAATTTAAAGTTGTTGATGATGTCTTAGAAATATTGATAAAATTAGATGGAGAATTAGATATTGATGAAATAAATGAATCAGAAAAAAAATTGAGCAAGATGATAATTGAATCTTTAGCAGATGAAGTAGAATACTCTAAAAATTCTATAAGATTAATTAAGTCAATAATTTAGTAAGGATGGTATCCTATGGACCATAGAGGAACTAAAAACAATATAAATCATCAAAAAGAAGATACTAAAGAATTATTTAGAATGTATAAAGAAAATCCTACTAAAGAAATCAGGGATATCCTTATAGAAAAAAATCTTTATATAGCAGAAATACTTGCAAAAAAGTATGCAAATAGAGGAATAGAATACGATGATATATTTCAAGTTGCAAGCATAGGACTAATCTATGCAATTGATAGATATGACATAGACAAGGGATATGAGTTTTCAAGTTTTGCTACTCCAACAATCATTGGAGAGATAAAAAAGTATTTTAGAGACAAAGGCTGGACTATAAGAGTACCTAGAAGAATTCAAGAACTATCTAAAAAGATAAATATAGCTAAAAATGAATTGAGTCAGGACCTCCAAAGAGTGCCCACAGTTGAAGATATAGCAAGATATCTAAATGTATCTGAAGAAGAAGTATTGGAAGCAATGGAAGCTAGTAAAGTTTATACACCTCAATCACTAGATGTGACATATGATTCTCAAAGTGAAGATAAGGAAGTAAATTTAGCAGAATTAATTGGTGAAGAAGACTATTATTTTGATAGAATTGAAAACAACGATTTTTTAATGAGAACAATGGCAAAATTAAATGACATGGAAAGAGAGATACTTGTCGAAAGATATTTCAATAAGAAAACTCAGGTAAACATAGCAAAAAGCATGAATATATCACAGATGACAGTTTCTAGGATAGAAAAAAGAGTACTAGAAAAGATAAGGAAAGAAATAGATAAAACATTAAATTAAACAATTAGGCAATTACTCTAGTTAAACTTGAGTGATTGCCTTTTGTATTTTTTGATATAATAAAGATAAAGAGACCTTAGGAGGATAAAAAATGAAATATAATTTTGACGAAGAGGTAAACAGAAAAGGAACTAATTCAGTTAAGTGGGATAATTTAAAAAATATATTTGGAAGAGATGACATCATACCATTGTGGGTTGCCGACACTGACTTCAAAGCACCAATAGAAGTCATAGAAGGAATAAAGAAAAGAGCTGACCATGGAGTTTTTGGATATACATTTAGAGGTAGTTCATATAATGAATCAGTTAAGAATTGGCTTAAGAGAAGACATCAATGGGAAATAGAAAGAGAATGGATAACATTTAGTCCAGGAATAGTACCAGCACTAAGCACATGCGTAAACACATTTACAAACCCTGGAGATAAAGTGATAATTCAATCGCCAATTTATCCTCCGTTTAGATCAGTCGTAGAAGGAAACGGCAGAAAAATAATCGACAATGAGTTGACATTTAAAAATAATCGCTATTGCATGGATTTAGAAAATTTAAAAAGGCAAATATTTAAGTCAAATGGAGAATTTGATTATAAAGTAAAGATGCTTATTTTATGCAGTCCACACAATCCTACTGGAAGAGTTTGGGGAAAGAATGAATTATTAGAGCTAGGAAAGATATGCTACGAAAACAATATAATCATAGTATCAGATGAAATACACTCAGACATTGTATATAAAAACCACAAGCACATACCTATAGCTTCTTTATCAGAAGAACTTAAAAACTCTACAATTACATGCATATCACCAAGTAAAAGCTTTAGTCTAGCGGGACTTGCATCCTCTGCAATAATAATACCCAACAAAAAACTTTTAAATTTATTTAACGCTTCATTGGACACATCACATATAGCTGGAGGCAACATATTTGGAAATATTGCTTTAGAAGAAGCATATAATAATGGCGATGATTATCTTGATGAGCTAATTTTGTATTTAGAGGACAATCTCAACTATTGTATAGATTACTTCAATGAAAAGATCCCTCAAATAAAACCACTTCGCCCAGAAAGCACTTACCTAGTCTGGCTTGATTGCAGCAAATTGGGATTGGAGGATAAGGAGCTAATGAACTTTTTCATTAACAAAGCAAAAGTAGGAGTAAATCCAGGCAGCAGTTTTTCTAAAAAATACAAAGATTTTGTAAGACTAAATATTGGATGCACTAAAAAAACATTAAAGGAGGCTCTTTATAGAATAGAAAAAGCTGTAAAGGAGGTAATTAGGTAATGAAAAGAGTTTTGTTTCTTATAGCAATGATTTTAGTGTTAACAGGCTGCGATAATGTAGCAGAAAAAGATATAGTTTATGAAAATGAAGTGGAAAATTCCGCTAATGAAAAAGTCTATGAAATCTTAAATGAAAATGGAAACACCATAAAAGAAAGATACAAAACACCCGAAGGATTTAAAAGAATAGATGTTGATGAGAATAGTTTCGGAGAATTTTTGAGGAACCAAAAATTGAAACCCTATGGAGAAAAAGCGCTCTATTACGATGGAAGAGAGAAACCATTTGGAAATGTCTACGAGAGTGTTTTAGATGTAGATATTGGAGATAGAGATCTTCACCAGTGTGCAGATGCAATAATGCTACTAAGAGCTGAATACCTATATTCAATAGGAAAATTTGAAGAAATAAAGTTTAATTTTGTATCAGGTTTTGAAGCAAAATACAGCGAGTGGATAAAAGGAAACAGAATAAAAGTTGAAGGAAACAATGCAAGTTACTACAAGAAAACTGAAGCCTCCAACACTTATGAAGATTTTAGGAATTTTATGGACATAGTATTTGCATACTCAAGCACATTGTCCTTAGAAAATGAATTGGAAAGCGTAGGCATAGATGATATGACAATAGGAGATGTATTCATCGTTGGAGGAAGCCCTGGCCATGCTGTTATAGTAGTTGACATGGCAGAAAATGAAAATGGAGAAAAGATATTCTTATTAGCTCAATCATATATGCCAGCACAACAGACCCAAATTCTATTAAATCCAAATGACAAAGATATAAGCCCTTGGTACTCATTAAAGGGATATGATAAATTAGTCACACCTCAATGGACTTTTGAGTTAGATCAACTAAAAAGATTTAATTAAATATGTTTAAAAAATACTGATATTCACGAATACAAAAAAATATAAAAAACTTTAAAAAAGGTATTGACACGATATAATAGAAGATGTTATACTAACAAAGTCGCCAAAAGAGCGACAGCGAACCAAGAAAACTAAACAGTGTGAAACTTTG
>NZ_JBSQIL010000004.1:0-55046 GCF_055108775.1 Soehngenia sp.
TACATATACTGTATATTCTCCTACATCAGTGTAGCTTGGTTTTTCTTCTGCCCAGTTTTCTCCGTCTTCACTGTAGTATACTTTATCGCCTTCTACTAAATTTCCTACTGTTATGCTGTGTCCTTCTCCGTCATATACTCCAGTGTAACCTGTTATTTCTAGCTGAGGAGCAATATTCTTTTCCCATTGTGCATAAAGTATGACATTGCTTGCTGGCATGTTGAATTTATCCCCTGGTTGATAAGCTGTCCCACTTCCATTTGCTGCCGTGTTCCATCCAGCAAAAGTGTAGTATTGTCTTGTAAAACCTTCACCGCTTAGTACTGTTACCTCTGCTCCTTCAAAGTAAGGACTGTTTGAATCAATTACTGTTCCTGTCCCTCCATTTGCATTGTATAAGACTTGATACATATTATCTGGTATCCATTGAGCATACAATACAACATCACTATATATGTTGAATTTATCTCCTGGTTGATAAGCTGTTCCACTTCCATCTGCTTTAGTGTTCCATCCTGCAAAAGTATGATTTACTCTTGTATATCCATCTCCAGCTAATACTGTTACTTCTCTTCCTTCTACATAAGGATTATTTAGGTCATTTATTGTTCCTGTTCCTCCGTTTGGATTATAGGTTACTGTATATTCCTGAAAGTCAATTATTATTGCACCTTCACCCCATGCGTCAAATCCATTTTCAGAATAGTCTAGACCAACCCTCATCGGTGCTGATAAATTCTGTATTCCTAAATTAACTACTAACCAATCACTTGATGTTGTTCCTAGAGTACTTCCATTTACTTTGAGGTCACTTACTTTAAAATAGTTGACGCCTTCTAGTGGTTTGTTATTTTTCCCTGGGAAAAGTTCGACACCATTGTAAGATATATTTATTAAATTCTTTTGGTATGTGGGTCCTGTTACTGAAAAAGCAACTAATATCTCCCCTTCAGGGCTAATCCATGCATATTTTGCTGTTAGGTGCCCATTTGTTGATTGACCATATGCAGTTAGTATACCACTTTGAGCAGTGAATTCTTGTGTGCTCAGTGCCATTATTGTCATCATTGGAAAAGGTTCTGTGATTACTTCTTCTTTTACTGCATCTGGTTCTTCTATTTCATTTGTATTTTCTATGCTGTTATTTTCTATGCCGATTTTCTCTTCTTGGTATATTTCTTCTATCTCTTGTGCAAATGTTGCTGATGTCATTGTTAATATCATCGCAAATGCTAATACTATTGATAAACTTTTTTTAACAAGCAATTTCATGATAGATCACACCTCCTTCTTTTTTTTATATATGAATTTGTTTTAATTCTATTGTTCATTCAATCCCTCCCATAAATTTTATCTATTTATAACAAAAAGCTGCTTTAAAAAGCAGCTTGACTGTCCTGGCTAATAGCTTTAGACTCATGGCTTTGCGTCCTTACCTTTCGATAAGTTTGCCAATTTACAAAAATAATATTTTTATTAATTTATAAAACTGATATCTGAAAAATATAAGTATGTCTTTAGATCTGCAGTTGCGAACATATTTATCAAATAATAATTATTTAATTCATAAATATATTTTTTGTATTTCTTATTTGATTCTGGCAAAAGCTTATAGTATACTTCCTTAAAAGAAGGAAAAAAATCATTAAAATAAAATATAATATCGGAGATTCTTTTCCCAACTATAGGCTTATTATCGATATCATTTAAATTAAATATTTCTTCAAAATTATCACTAACTTCAATTAAAAGAAAATCTGAAAACTTATTTTCATCATTGTATATAGGAATAAAGCTAAAGTAAAAATCAGTATTCACTTTACACTCCATATTTATCACTTCCAATTTCTTTTCTTTTTGTAATGATACCATTTTAGGGTTTTATTTTAGTTTTATTTCAGTTTTATTTCGGTTTTATTATAGTTTTTTTTCGGGTTTATTTTTTTGCATAAAAAAAACAGGGTTTCCCCTGTTTTATCTTTATATTATAAAATTTCTGGTTCGATAAGCCCGTAATTACCATCTTTTCTCTTGTAAACAACATTTACTGATTCTGTATCTGCATCCATGAAAATGAAGAAATTGTGTCTTAGTAATTCCATTTGTAAAATTGCTTCGTCAGTTGTCATAGGTTTTAATACAAATCTTTTATTTTTGACTAATTTTGGCTTTTCATCATCATTTTCTTCTATTGGAGTTAAATTTTCAAATCTAATAGTTTCTCCACTTTTATATCTCTTTTGTAGTTTAGTTTTATGTTTCCTCATTTGCGCTTCCAATACATCAACTGCTCTATCTATTGATGCGTACATATCATCACTAGACTCCTCTGCTCTCAAAATTGTCCCGGGAAGGTTTATGGTAACTTCTATTATTTTTCTATTTTTTTCAGTACTAAAAGTTACGTTCCCAACGATGTCATTTTGAAAATACTTGTTCAATTTACTGAGCTTTTTTTCAGTTACAGATTTTAAAGCGTCTGTTACCTCCATATTCTTTCCAGTAAAATTTATTTTCATAAACCCAGCTCCTTTCATATAAGTCATTACTTATATATTTAAATATATTATACCTAAAAAAAGCATGTGTTAAACAAAGTTTTGTGAATCTTGTAAATAATAATTGATTGTGGAAAATATGTTGTTAATTTTGTTGATATATTTTTATCAGCTTGTGGATAATGTGGATTGTTTTGTGGAAAACTTATATTTCTGTTGTTTTATTTGTGGATTAATCTCTTGATAATTTTAAATTAATGTTATAATATCTTTAGAATATTTAAAAAGGAGTTATCTATGAATACGAGAAGTTATAAAGTAGGTATGAGAACAATTAAAACAGGTTTAGCTGTAGCCTTAGGCATGTTTGTCGCAGATAAAATGGGGCTATATTCCCCTCTTTTTGTGGGTCTTGGTGTCATAAACACAATGCAATCTAGTGTTTCTGAATCTTTTCAATCAGGAAAAAATAGAATGTTATCCACAGTTACCGGTGCATTAGTTGCTTTAATTATGAATTATCTTTTTCCTGTTAACTATTTCTTAATGGGAATTGGTATCATTGTTTTGATACATATTTTAAACCTGTTAAATTGGAAAAAAGCAATTTCACTTGCTGCTATGGTTTTTATAGCGGTTTATATGAATACTGATGATGAAATGATTGTTTATGCTTTTAACAGAGTTCTTGATACCTCTGTAGGTATTTTGGTTGGGGTATTAGTCAATTATTTGATTTCTGCTCCTCATAGTGATTATCAGTTTGATTCATTATTTAAATCCATGAAAAATGATATTAAAAGTATAGTTTATGATATAATTACAGAAAGAAAAGAGATAGATTTAGCTAAATTTAAATCTGATCTTGATAAATTAGAATCTATTTACGAATTGTCAATAGATGAAACGAGATACAAGATTTCTGATAAAGCTAAGATTGATGATAATTTAAATAAATTAAAGAAAATGCAAATTATTTTTACTGATTTATCTTCTATAAAAGCACTAAATTCTAAAAGTTGTGTGAATGAAATAAACAAGAGCACGCTGGAGGAGATACTAAAAATGACTCTTTTCGTGAAGTGCGACAATGAAACAAGCAATGAAGATATAATATACAATTATCATCTCTCATCACTTTTGAAAAATTTAGCAAGTCTCAATTAAACTATTAATTTGGAGGGCAAAATGAAAGAATTAAGTTACGATTTTTTGATGCAGATTAATAGCGATATCTACTATGATTTAGATAAGTATATCGATAAAAAAAATATTAGAAAAGTTTTATTTAACAAAGTAAGTATAGAGTATCCAGTCATAACTTTGGATAAGGAAAACACAATATTTAATTTATGGTTAATATGCGATTATAAAAATGAAAAAGGCGAAACCTTGATTGATGAATATTTAAATGAAAGGCGTATAATTAACAATCTTGAGAGAGAAATTTTAATTCAAAAGAAAAAGTCATATCCTTCATTGTATGAGATACTAAATATTGTTAATGACAAAATCGTTGCAAAAAATTTGTTTACTACAGAAACTATTGAGATTTTAGAGCCTTCAGCAAAGCGCATTCTAAAGCAAGGAGACTGTTTTATCGCACGTATCGAAAATATATTAGGACATAATATATTCTCAGGTCAATTGATATATACACCAAAATCTGTGATCCCTTATTTTATAAAAGAGGTATTCTATGACTATAATTATGCGTTATCAAAAGATTTCAGCCTTTCTTTTCAAGATTATGTGAAAGATAATTGCTTTAAATTCTACGATTTGTTCTATATTAATGTATATGAGCACTTCGATCCTTCTGAAGAGGATATTTCATCTATTTATGATGATATTGAAGAATTTCAAAATTATCTGTACTATAAAAAAGATCCTCTTTTAACAGATAAATACATCAATAAATTACTTGAGCTATATGATTATTATCTGAGTCCTGAGGATTTAAGCCTCAGAGATCTAAACAGAATTGACTTAAATGAATTGTTCTTAAATACTATCTATGATGGATTCATATCATCAAGCGAAACATTTTCCTTATATTTAGATGTGTTGACAGAATATATTCTCTTTAAAGAAAATCAAACCAATGATTTTCACGATTCTTTAGAGCAAATCAAACAAATTAGGGAAAATAGATTCGATTTTATTAGGGAAATAAATAAAGGCGAAAGTCATTTCTATAAAGACAAATATCTTGTTTCAAAACTAAATGAATTTGATTTAACATTTAACGATGATTTTATTAAAGATTTTGATGTATTCTTAATATATCTAATTTCAAATAATTTATCATTAACTGATAAAAAGCAGAAAATAAAAAAATCTGATAAAATGATTTTAATAGAAAATTTGTTTAAAACATATGAATTTAACGATTTATATTCAAGCGCAGACATTATAGATATTTTTAAAGCATTGGGTTTGTCACTTAACATTATTGAGATTAATGATAATAAACTGATTCCGAGCAATATAGTTGAAGATTATTTAATATTATCTAACGAAGAAAAAATGCAAGTCATATTATCAGAAATATTTAAAATAGATTTTATAAGTTCCATTTTGAATATTGATATAAAAAATGCCGAAAAATCAAAAGAGCTATTGTTAAAATTGATGGCTAAGTTAATGAGAAACCCTATGCCTTTAAATCTCATAATTGATGAGATAGCTGTGCTAAAAAAAGAGTTGTCAACTCTAATCTATATTTTATATACAATAGGTTTAGTAGATCTAAAAAATAATAATTTAACTCTAACACGATTGGGTAAGATTTGTTTTCCTTTTATAAATCAATGGAGTAGGAGGAAAATGGATAATATATTAATTTTTACGCTAAAAAACTAATAATATGGAGGTAACCATGAAAAATCTAAAATTAGATGACTTTACAAATTTTAAGTTTATTTCTTCTGTAAATATTTCCCCAGATGCTAAAAATTGTGCTTTCGTTGTGACTAGAATAGATATTGAGGAAAACAAATACTTGTCTAATATCTATATTGCAGACGAGAATTATAAAATAAAAAAATTGACTAGCTTTAATGAAGAAAGAAAGTTTTTATGGAAAGATAAAAAAACCATTATATTTACTTCATTAAGAGAAAAAAAAGATAAAGAAAAGGCTGAAAATGGCTACCCAATTACCTCTTTTTACGAGATAAATATTGATGGCGGTGAAGCAAACAAGATTTTCAGCATACCATTAAATGTATTTTCTACTGAGATAATCGATGAAAACCATTATCTATTTACTGCTTTATATGACCAAGACTTAGGAGAATACTTTAACCTTACTGAAGAAGAAATGGATAAAAAAATCAAAGAAAAAAAAGATAACTCTGATTATGAAATTTTAGATGAAATTCCATTCTGGTCTAATGGAGAAGGTTTCACCAATAAAAAGAGAGCTAGGCTCTATTATTATATAAAAAATGAAAATAAGTTGATTCCTATCACAGATGAGTTTACTAACGTTCATCAAGTTCATTTATCTAAAGAAAAAGATAAAGCTCTTTTTATAACATCTTCATTTATAGATAAAATGAATTTATATAGCGATATCTATATTCTAGATCTAAATACCCTAGGTATAGAAAAAATTTCCCCATATAGTGAATTTAACTATGCTTTCGCTTGTTTTATTAAAGATAAAATTGTTTTCTTTGGTTCTGACATGAAAAAGCATGGTATTAATCAAAATCCTGATATATTTTTGATGGAAGATAATGGGATTAATTGCAAGCTTCTTCTGCACCTAGATGAAGGAATAGGAAACTCTGTTGGGTCTGACTGTAGATATGGGAGCTCTAGATATTTTAAAGTTGATGGAGATCTATTATATTTTATTTCAACAAGTGGTTATAATTCCTTTATAAACAAATTAGATTTAGATGGAAAACTAGAAAAAATAACTGAGCCAAATGGCTCAATTGACGATTTCGACGTGGTAGAAAATAAAGTTTTCTTTTCTGGATTAAGAGATATAAACTTACAAGAACTCTATGTTTTAGATGGTTGTGAAAAAACTGTTACAGATTTCAACAGCTGGGTATGCGAAGAAAGATTACTTTCTAAACCAATATATATAAATGTTAAGAATGATGATGTTTCATTAGATGGTTTTGTAATAAAACCAATAGGATTTGATGATACAAAATCATATCCAGCAATCCTTGATATTCATGGTGGTCCTAAAACTTGCTATGGCAGTGTTTACTACCACGAGATGCAAGTTTGGGCTAATCAAGGTTATTTTGTGTTTTTCTTAAACCCAAGAGGCAGTGATGGATATGGTGATGATTTTGCAGATATTAGAGGAAAATATGGGAGTATTGATTTTGATGACATAATGACTTTTACAGATAAAATATTAGAATTGTATCCTAATATTGATAGGGAAAGAATTGGAGTTACTGGCGGCTCTTATGGAGGATATATGACTAACTGGATTATTGGTCATACAAATAGATTTAAAGTGGCTGCTTCTCAGAGAAGTATATCTAATTGGATATCTTTTTTTGGAACTTCAGATATTGGATACTACTTTGTTCAAGATCAAGTTGGTACAAACCCATGGAATCATCATGAAAAGCTATGGGATAATTCTCCTTTGAAATATGCTAATAATGTAGTTACTCCTACTTTATTCATACATTCAGATGAGGATTATAGGTGTTGGATTGATCAAGGATATCAGATGTTCACATCATTAAAGTATCACGGAGTTGAGTCAAAAATTGTGATTTTCAAGGGAGAAAACCACGAACTTTCAAGGTCTGGAAAACCCAAACATAGAATAAAGAGATTGGAAGAGATCACAAATTGGTTTAACAAGTATTTAAAGTAGAGTTGGTGTGAATTTGAAAAAAATAATAGATCAGCTTTTACAACATAAGGCTATAATAGTCATTGACCATTTTATATTTAAATTACGTAATGATTATATTTTTGGTTATGCAGCACAAATGGCTTATTATCTAGTACTTTCGATTTTCCCGTTTTTAATAGTTTTACTAAATATAATTAGCCTTACCCCTCTTGTAAGGGGTGAAATCCCATTGGAATTCCTTGAATTTTTGCCTCAAGAAGTTACGAACATAATTGAGGGTTTTATAAGTGATATAACAACATATAGCAGCCAAGGTTTGCTTTCTATAGCTGCTGTTGCAGGACTTTGGACTGCATCTGGCGGAATGATGGTAACAATGAGAACTATTAATGCTGCATATGGTTTTAAAGAAAAAAGGTCATATGTAAAGCGTAAATTGTTGTCATTGCTATTTACTTTTGCGTTGATAATACTTCTAGTGATGGTATTTTTTACTCTTGTAATAGGGGAGCTAATAGGTAAGTGGATATTCACACTAATAGACAGCGAAGTATTGTTCATTAATTTATGGCACTACCTTCGTTTCATAATACCAATCTTATACATGGTGATAATATTTGCATTAATATATAAATATACGCCAAGTACAAAAAAAGAAGATAAAATTAAATTAAGATATACATTATTTGGATCTTTATTCTCAACTTTAGGTTGGATAATTGCATCAATAATGTTTTCCTATTATGTAAATAATTTTGCAAATTATGCTGTTACTTATGGCAGCTTAGGTGGAGTAATTATTTTTTTAGTTTGGCTTTATATAATTAGTATGGTGATAATATTAGGTGGAGAGATAAATGCTATTTATCTTTATTATAAAAAAAATGATTTAGTTTTTAGAGAAGATAATAGTTTTTTGTACGACTTTATAAAAGATTAATCAAATTTTGGGTGTAGATAAACATATGCTAATTATTTTATCTGCACCATTTTCTTTTAACTCTTTACTACAGAATTCAAGAGTCATACCTGTAGTGATAATATCATCTATTAACAATATTTTTTTGTTATATATCATATCATTGTTTTTAACAAAAAAAGAGGATTTTAAATTTAATCTCCTTTCGAAAACATTAAGTTTGTTTTGCTCTTTTGTCCATTTTCTCTTTATTAGTACATTATTAGATATAGGCTTATTATTTAATTTAGCTATTTCCTTTGCCAATAAATATGATTGATTATATCCTCTGATGGCCTCTTTCCTTCTGTGCAGTGGTACAGGCAAAATTATATCGTAATCAAATATTTCTTGAATTTCTATTGTCTTAATCATATATAATGCAAAAGTTTTATATAAATAGCTAGAATTGTTGAACTTAAATTGATGAATAAAATTTTTTATAAATCTATTGTAGTAAATTGATACATAAACTTTGTCTATATTTTCTATATCAGCTTTGATTGGTTGGTGCAATTCTTCTATTCTATCTCTACATTCTTTGCAAAGACCTAATTCTAAGTCATCATCATAATCTTTACAGAAACTGCAAATGTTTTTTGTTGGAAATAATAACTCATCAATCAAAATTTATTCCTTCTTTCCGAATATACATATCATACTGCTTTATCTTCATATCTAGTGCTGAATATCTCTTCTCTATCTGATTGTTTCTTACCATTTCATAAATATATTTTTTGTCTCCAACTAATATAACTAAATCCTTTGCTCGTGTTACACCTGTGTAAATTAAATTTCTAGTTAAAAGCATTTTGGGTCCAGAAGTTACAGGTATGATTACTGCTCTAAATTCACTGCCTTGGGATTTATGAATTGTTATAGCATAGGATAATGTCAATTGATCTAAGTCTTTATAATCATATTCTACTTCTTTTTCTTGATCGAACAAGACCTTAATCTTATTTTCTTCATCAGAAATCTCTGTAATAATTCCAATGTCCCCATTGTAAATGCCTTCTCCTTTTTCTATCTCACCTTGCTTTGATATACTCCATTCAATTTGATAATTGTTTTTAATTTGCATCACTTTATCTCCAACTCTAAAAGAAAAACTTCCCAAGCTTTTTTGAGGTTTAAGTTTGTTTTCAGGATTTAAAACTGCTTGAAGTTTTTGATTTAAAGAAATTACTCCTAAATCCCCTTTTTTCATAGGAGATAAGACTTGTATATCGTTGATTGGATCAAACCCATAATATTTAGGTAATCTATTGACTACTAGCTCTTTTATTTCCTCAAGAGCTTCTTTTGGATTTTGTTTATAAATAAAAAAGAAATCTTTATCTTTTTCATTTAAAATAGGCATTAATCCATTGTTAATCCTATGAGCATTTACTATTATCATGCTTTTTTCTTCTTGTCTAAAAATTTCATCCAATCTAACCACTTTTATAACATTTGAATTAATGATATCTCTAAGTATATTCCCAGCCCCTACAGAAGGTAGTTGGTCAACATCGCCCACTAATATCAATCTCGAACCTGGTTTTATTGCATTTATTAGATTGTTCATCATAGAAATATCTATCATAGATGCTTCATCCACTATAATGATATCACTTTCAATTGGGTTTTCTTCATCTCTTAAAAAATTAAATTCATCACCTCCATAAGAAATCTCTAATAATCTATGCAAAGTTTTTGCTTCATATCCTGTATATTCCTTAATTCTCTTTGCTGCTCTACCAGTAGGCGCTGCTAATACAAAAGTTTTACCTTCTTTTTTGAATATTTCAATTATAGCCTTGATAATAGTTGTTTTCCCAGTACCAGGCCCTCCAGTCAATATCAAAACTCCATTATTTATCGAACTAACTATAGCTTCTCTTTGTTTATTGGCAAATTTAATATTTGATTTTTCTTGAATTTCGTTGATTTCCTTTTGTATGTCTATGTTAATATCATCTAATTTATAATTACTTAATTCTATTATTTTTCTAGCAATATTGTTTTCAAAAATATTATATAGATAATGATAAATTATGTCTTTATCGTCTATTTTAGATTTGACAAAAACATCTGAAATCAAAAGACTTTTGATTTCATCGACAATTTTATCTTTTGAAACTGTCAACAATTTTTGTGCTTCATCAATCAATAGTTTTTCTGGTAAAAAAGTGTGACCTTGCCCTATTGCTTCATTCATAATATATTTAAGCCCTGCCTTAATTCTATGTGGTGAATTTTTGTCAACACCAACTTTGTTAGCTATATCGTCAGATATCTTAAATCCTATCCCCCTTATATCTTCTGTCAATCTATATGGATTCTCTTTTATTATATTTGTCGATTCACTCCCATACTGCTTATATATTTTTAATATTTGATTAGTTGAAATATCGAATTCTTTAAGTTCAACTATAATCTGTCTGATTTCTCTTTGCTCCTCAAAAGCCTCCATTATTTTATCAAGTTTCTTTTTGCCTATGCCATCTACTTCTAGTAATCTTTCAGGATAATATTGTATTATGTCAAGTGAATTCTCTTTGAATTTATCAACAATTTTTCTTGCAGTAGCTTTGCCAATGTGAGGTATAAGCCCCGAAGCTAAATAACTTTCTATTCCATTTATAGTCGAAGGTAATTTCTCCTTTATGTTTGTAAATTGAAATTGTTCTCCAAATTTGTCATGGTATATCCATTCTCCCTCTAATTCAACAAACTGGTCTTTTTTTATGAAATAAGTCTTTCCAACGAAAGTAACAGGCCCATCTGAAGTAACAAGCCTAGCAACTGTATATCCATTTTCTTCATTTCTAAATATTATATCTTCAACAGTTCCTTCTATAAACATAATTTACCTCCAACTGATCTTGATTATATTATACCGCAGAAATAAAAAAAATCCCACTCCGTTAATCGGAGTGAGTTATCCTATAGTGCTTTTCTTAAAATCTCTGCTTTATCTGTTCTCTCCCAGCTTAAGTCTAAATCAGTTCTCCCAAAGTGTCCGTAAGCTGCTACTTGCCTATAGATTGGTCTTTTCAAATCTAAATCTTTAATGATTGCTGCTGGTCTTAAATCAAAATTTTCCTTAATAAGATTAACAATTTCTTCATCGCTAATTTTGCCAGTACCAAATGTATCCACATTTACTGATAAAGGATGTGCAATTCCTATTGCATATGCTACAGCTACTTCACATTTGTCGGCAAGTCCTGCTGCAACGACATTTTTGGCAACATATCTAGCCATATAAGAAGCAGATCTATCAACTTTAGTTGGATCTTTACCCGAAAATGCTCCACCACCATGTCTTGCATATCCGCCGTATGTGTCTACAATTATCTTTCTACCGGTAAGCCCTGAATCTCCCATAGGTCCACCTATTACAAATCTCCCTGTTGGGTTGACATATATCTTTGTATTGTCATCTATCATATTTGCTGGTACTATTACGGAAATCACGTGTTCTATTATATCTTCTCGAATTTGCTCTAATGTTACAGTAGGAGAATGTTGTGTAGAAACTACTATGTTTTCTACTCTAACTGGTTTATCATCGTGATATTCGATTGTAACTTGAGTTTTTCCGTCTGGCCTCAAATAATCAAGTAGCCCATTTTTTCTGACTTCAGCTAGACGTCTTGCTAATCTATGAGCTAATGAAATCGGCATTGGCATAAGCTCAGGAGTTTCATTGCATGCATACCCGAACATCATTCCTTGATCTCCTGCTCCAATTTTATCTAATTCATCATGAGATAAATTCTCCTTTAGCTCTAAAGCTTTATCTACTCCTAAAGCTATATCTGGAGATTGCTCATTAATGGATGTAAGAACTGCACAAGTATCAGCATCGAATCCATATTTAGCTCTTACATATCCTATCTCTTCAACTGTTTGCCTTGCAATCTTTGGTATATCTACATAGCAATCAGTTGTTATCTCACCTGCTACTAGTATAAGACCAGTAGATGTCAATGTCTCACATGCAACTCTAGCATTAGGATCTTGCCTTAAAATTTCATCTAATATAGCATCCGATATCTGATCGCAAACTTTATCAGGATGCCCTTCTGTTACAGACTCAGATGTAAAATACCATTTTTTCATTTTATTCCTCCTTAATTTTACATATAAAAAGCCCTTCCAAAAGGAAAGGCACTTTTTTAAAAATCGTCCTCATCTTTCAGAATTATTAACTCTGCAGGAATTAGCACCTTTTATAAGGTTGCCGGGCTTCAATGGGCCTGTCCCTCCGCCGCTCTTGATAAGGCATCAAGATATTTAATTTACAATGCATATATTAACACAGTTGTTTTAATGAGTCAACATAAAAATAATTTGTTTATAAATATTCTATGATAATGTCATATTAAATTTAATCTGATAAAATTTAAGTATGATGAAGGTTATTTTTTATATTAGTCTAAAATTATTCCTTCTGTTGATATTGTAGTTACACTCCATGGTATAAACTTACCGCTGTTCATCAAAGCTCTCTTCACTGCTTCTACAATGCCTCCGCAACATGGCACTTCCATCCTAACGATAGTAACACTTTTTATTTGATTTTGCTTTATTATTTCTGTCAACTTCTCCGAATAGTCTAGCATATCTAATTTGGGACATCCAATTAAAGTTATTTTATTTTTCATAAATTCTCTATGAAAATCACCATATGCATATGCAGTACAATCCGCTGCAATTAGCAAATTAGCATTATCAAAATATGGTGCTTTTATAGGTGCTAGTTTTATTTGTACAGGCCACTGTTTCAACATGCTCTTTACATTAATATTATCATGAGATGCATTTAACCTTTTTTCATCTTTTTCATTCTGCTTGATTATTTTAGCCATTGATCCAGGGCATACATGAGTGTGGTTATCTTCTGATAATTTATTTGCTAAAACTGCTTTTTCATCATATTCTTTCGCTTCTCTCTCAATAAATGTAATAGCTCCTGTTGGGCATACAGGTAAACAATCTCCTAATCCATCGCAATAGTCATCTCTTAATAGTTTTGCTTTGCCATCAATCATTCCTATAGCTCCTTCATGGCATGCATTTGCACACAATCCACAACCATTACATTTTTCTTCATCTATATTTATTATTCTTCTTATCATAAATCTCATCTCCTTTATAATTATGTTTTTATTATAACAGGTAAAAAATAAAAATTTGGTTGCATATGCAACCAAATTCATTATCTTTTTAAATTATTTGTCATATTATATATTTCATCAGCTGTTTCTACTACCTTAGCACTCATGGAATAAGCCCTCTGAGTAATTATCATATCTGTCAATGATTTTGTTAAATCTACATTTGATTGTTCCAAATAATACTGCTTTATATTACCAAAATTAAATTCATTTTCTAAAGAATTAAATGTTAGCCCATTTTGCAAAAACTTTCCTCCGTCTACTGGAATCAAGGAATCAAGATTTTCAGGATAAAACAGAACTATCCTGCCTAGTTGTGTTACATTTCCATCGTAATTTTGATAAATATATCCATCATTATTTATCGTTATATCGCCATTTAACCACTCATTCGGTTCTACTGTATAATCAATCACAAGTCTATTCCCATCTTTATCTACAACATTGTTTTCACTATCAATCGTAAAGCCTCCGTCACGTGTCAATAAAATCTCTCCATTACTTTCAACTCCAAAGAATCCATCCCCTTCAATAGCTAAATGGTAAGGACTTTGAGACTCAATAAATATTCCTTGATTGAAATTAACTTTAGATACTAAACTAGCTGTTCCAGCGCTAATATTATCTGTATTTAAAAGTTCTCTAAAGCTCAACTCTTTCTTCTTAAAACCTATAGTATTTACATTTGATATTTCATCTGCTATTGAATCCATTTTATACTGATTAGCATTGAGCCCTGTCCTACCAATGTGCAAAGATATGTTCATTTTTACCACCTATACCTTTCCGACTTCATTTACTGCTTTATTTAAAGTTTCATCTGCTGCATGCATCAGTTTTTGATTAGCTTCAAATTCCCTTGTTATTTCTATCAGTTTTACCATTTCATCAACTAAATTTACATTGCTAGCTTCAAGAAATCCTCTTTTCACGTCTGCTTCTATTTGGTTCATAGGTGCTTGTGATGTAAACAGAGTGTCTCCTATGCTTATTAGGGTATTGAAATCTTCAGGACTTGAAATTACAAAATTAAAATTTAAGTCATTTATATTTATATATCCATTTTCTCCCAACACTCTATATCCTTCAACTGTGACCAATTCATTAGCTTCATTTACTCTAAAGTTTCCATTTCTTGTGTAAGCAATTTGTCCATTATTTAATTCTACAGTGAAAAATCCATCTCCATTTATTGCAAAATCTGTGCTGTTTCCCGTTTCGTAAATTGGAGCACTACTGAAATTTCGATAATATTCATCAACTTGATTTCCGAACACAAATTGTCCTATAGGGTTTCTAACATTTTTATTAGCTCCTCCGGTATAGTTAATCATTTCTCTAGTTTCCATTGTGCTTTGAACTACTTTTTGAAATTTATACCCAGATGTGTTAGCATTTACAAGATTAGCACTCGTATTTTCCTGCCTTTTCTGAATTACATTTAAACTTCTATTTATAGTGTAAAGAGATTTAATCATTTTGTTCTCCTCCAATCTCATTGCTTGTTTCAATGGAAACCTTAATTTCTTCAGGATAAACCATTCCAAGTTTTCTCGCGGCAATTTCTATGTCTTTGTCGCTCATACGAGCATTGCTTAAATTCATCATCAATGCAGCAATCAAAATACCAAATCCTAACGGGATAAAAGGATTTATTTTTAATTCTTTGACTCTAAGTATAAATTTTTTAATAATAATACCTCCCCCTTATTCATCCCTAAAAGTCTGCAGGTTTCAGTTAAGTCAATTTCTTCATTTATGAAAGCTTCTATTATCTTAAATTTGTTATCATCTATATCACTAGACTGAATTTCAATAGGTTGTTCTTTTATATCATTCAATGTGTTTTGGAAATCTACCTCATCATCATTTGATGATTTTTCTTCTGTAGCTGAGTTTTCAAAACTAAATATGATTTCCTCTATCTCATCTAACCTTTTCTCTAAATCCTTAAATCTATCTTCATCAGAGGTTCTTTCTTCTTTCTTGTAAGCCTGTTGATTATCAATGCTAATTCTCTCTATGTATATTCCAAATAATATTAAAATGAATGCTATTATAACAAGAAAATTAAACATCCTAATCCTCCATAAAATCTTTAATATAGCTTTTTAACTTAAGTAGTATTTTCCCATGGATTTGAGACACTCTAGCTATAGATATATCCAATATATATGCAATTTCTTTTAAAGTGAGTTCTTCTACATAGTATAAATTCAAAATAATTTGTTCTCTCTCATCTAACTTTTCTATTGCAATTTTTAATTTCTCTTTTTTTTCTTTATCAATATATTCATCTTCTGGTGATTTAATCTTTTCATCTTTTATAGTATCTAGTAGATTAAACTCCTCGCCCTCTTTAGTGTAGAGTGTAGATTCTAAAGATATATTTGCTAAATAATGAAGGGTTTCATATATTTTATACATATCCTTAGATTCTAAGTTCAACTCTTTCATTATTTCCTGTTCTTTAGGTTCCCTATTTAATTTTCTCTCTAGATTGTCTTTAACAGAATAATATTCATTTAATTTATACAGTCTATCCCGTGAAACCTTTCCTGATTTTCTGAGTTCGTCAATTATTGCTCCCCTAATCCTGATTGTAGCATATGCTTCAAATGGAACATTCTTTGATGAATCAAATTTATCTATAGCATCCATCAATCCTATTATTCCAATGCTCACTAGATCTTCATAGTCAAGGGCATTATCAAAAATCTCAATTCTTGAAACTATTCTATTTACTAATGGTATATATTTAATTATCAATTCATCTTTTTTGTTGATATAGGTTTGAGACATCAGTCTCCCCCTTTAGATCTTATTCTTTCTCATCAAAACAAATACTTTTCGAATAATTTTTTCTCTTGTATTTTCACTTAGGTCAATAAATTCTACTCCATAGGAGTAAAGGGCTTTTTCCTTTACTATATCCACTTCTCTGTGGACAATATTTCCCTTAACTACAAATTTTTCACCTTCAAGTTCTAAATATATTAAGATATTTTCCCCTTCAGAAAGCCTATGATCGGATTTAAATTTTACTCCTCCACCACTGATATCTAGCATTATCCCTTCTTTTAGATATCCCATTAACCTATCATGTGAAAATCTATTCGCTTCTAAATTCCCTTTTTCTAACAGCATACTGTGATCAGAAAAATGAATTTCCTTCGTGTAATTCACTCTTGCAAATTGTCTTCTTTGTACTTTTTCTATATTAGCAATATTGCTAAGAATATAAGTCGGGTATTCCAATTTTTTCCTTTCACTAATAATCGCATCAAAAGCATATGAATTGACTCCATTACTAGCTATTCCGTTTACCTTTTCTCCTACATTTATAAGTTTAAAATCTTTACTGTCAGATACACTTGTCACGTAGATCTTATCATCTATTACATCATAAATTAATCCTCTAAAAATTTCTCCATTTTGTAGTTTAAGTTCAACACTAGAGTTTACAATTATCGGTATCATTTTATCACCCAAAAATTCTATAGATTTTATTCCTAAGTTCTTTTGCGTTTGAAATATTTTTTATAAAAATATTTTCATCTATTAGTTTAGAGCAAATATTCTCTATGCTTTCTGAAGCTAAAGAATTTGGATATTTTATAACAAATGGGTTCTGCTCCATTATGGCTTTGTTAACCCTTATATCACTATATATATATCCCGTATTTTCAATGCTTATATCTAAAAATGTATTTACTGTCATCAATAATTTGTTAAAAGTATCGTCCCCAGTTGATTTGCTATCAACTTGATTGATTATAACTTTAACTTTATCTTTAATATTGTTATTTGATATCACTTTAATCACTCTATATGCATCTGTCAGTGCGGTTGGTTCTGGTGTAGTAATTAGAATTATTTCATCGGAAAGCAATGAAAAAGAAATAGTCTGTTTTGTCATTCCAGCTCCATTATCAATTATTATGATATCATAATTTTCTAAATGCCTAAGATTTTCCAAAACCCACTTTTGCTTCTCGAAGTTTAATTTCTCCATTTCTAGTAATTCAGATCCACCTGAGATTAAATCTACGCCATAAGGGCTTTTAGTTATAATCTCACCTACAGTTTTATTCCCCTTAATTAAGTCAAAAAGATTAGTTCTAATTGGTATGCCAAGTACGATGTTTGCATTAGTCATACCAACATCTGCATCTATAATTAATACTCTCTTGCCTTTTTGAGTGAATTTTATGCCTAAATTTACACTAAAATTAGTCTTTCCTACTCCACCTTTGCCGCTCAGTACAGAATATATTTTGATATTCTTTTTCTCTGTTTCTTTTGAATTTTCATCGATTATCTTTCTCAAATTAGAAGCCTGATCTATCATAAGATTAGTTCTCCTTCGCTTAATTCAAAAATACTATCTATATTAGCTTCTCTTATATCATTTGGAACATCTTGTCCGTTGCAAATATACTGTATAGGTTTAGAGGATTTATTTATTATATACCATAGATTTGACAAATCATTAGTTTCATCAACCTTAGTAACTATAATTGAATCATAATTAAGATATCTATATTTATTCAAAATGTGGTCTATGGTCATCCTATCTGTAGTCAAACTAATTACGAGATAGGTCTTATAATCTAATTTACAGTTTTCTATAAATTTATTTACCTCAGATAGTTTTTTGTCATCATTTGGACTCATCCCCAGGGTATCGATTAAAATAATATCACAATTCATTAAAGTATTTAATTTATCATTTATCTCTGTAGAGTCATTTACAACCTCAAATGGTACATTTAATATTCTTGCATATGTCCTTAGCTGCTCGACAGCTCCGATCCTGTAAGTATCGATTGTTATTAGCCCTACTTTGTTTTTGTTTAAAATAGTTTCTCTAGCTGCTATCTTTGCTATTGTAGTAGTTTTTCCAACACCAGTTGGCCCTACCAATATGTTTATTTTAGAAAGTACTTTTTCTTCATTTAAATTCGTGTCTTTAAAAAGTATTTCTAGAAATTGTTTTTTTTCAGTTATTGTTAAATTTTCAGGAGTTTTATCATGAAGTTCGCAAAAATGTTTTAGCTTCTCTTTAGCAATTTTATCATCTATCTTAAATACAGTTTCGCTTTTTGGTTTATTAGCATTTATTGTGTTTTCTAAAGTTTTTTTAATATTAGGCTTCTCTAACTCCTTTTCTTCTTCTAATGCAAAAGTTACTTCTATTAATTTCCTTTTAAAAGGATTGAACTTAGCCCCAACTCTTACATCCCTTTGATCAACTAAAACTGCATCAGGCCCTAATTCATATTTTGCTCTCACAAATGCTTCTTTCATATCTATTACTGTGTATTTTTTTATAATCATATTTTTTCCACCATTCCCACAGCTTCAATTTCTACTTCATTTGGTATTTCTGTTATTGAAATAACAGGTATATTAGGAAAATTATAAGATATCAAATTTCTAAAAGCAACTCTAATTTTAGGTGAGGTTAATATTATTGGGTCTATTCCTCTGATTTGAGCCTTTTCAATAGCTTTATTTAAGTTGTCAAATATTTTGTTAATGACATCAGGTTTCAATATAGGAATTGAGCCGGACATAGTTTTTTGGGTGTTTTCACTTATTATTTCCTCAATACTTGGATGTAGAGTTATAACTGGTAATTTTCCCTCGCTATTTAAATAACTCTTGGTTATAGTCCGTTTTAATGCTTGTCTAACTTGTTCTATTAACATTTCAGTATCCTTAATCATCGGAGCATTGTCAGCAAGAGTTTCCAAAATAGTTACTAAATCGGTAATAGGTACTTTTTCCTTCAGCAATCCTTGTAGAACTTTCTGAACTTCCCCTAATGTCATTATATCTGGAATAAGTTCATCTACTACTACATCATATTTTTCTTTTACAGAATCTAACAATTGTTTCACTTCTTGTCTTCCTAACAATTCATGACTATGTTCTTTTATTACTTCCTTTAAATGTGTAACTAGTATAGTAGATGGTTCAATAATAGTGTATCCTTCTAACTCTGCCTTATCCTTTTGATTTTCATCTATCCAAATCGCATCAATCCCAAATGCAGGCTCTTTTGTTGGTATGCCCTCTAGATTAAACTCTCCAGTGCCAGGATCTAAAACCAAATATTTGTTTAAATAAATACTACCACTTGCTACAATATTTCCTTTTATTTTTATAACATAATCATTAGGCTGAAGTTGCAAATTGTCTCTAATTCGTATAGAATTTACAATAATACCAAGTTCATTTGAACACTGCCTTCTAATAGCTGTAATTTGATTAACTAGATTTTCTTCTTTTCCTTCATCCACTAAAGGTATCAGTCCATATCCTATTTCAAGGGCTATAGGTTCTACTTGAGATACCCTAAAGTCCTCGTTCTCTTTGCTTTTTTCTACAGCCACCTGGATATTTTCCATGTCAG
The DNA here is from genome assembly GCF_055108775.1 of Soehngenia sp. Classification (NCBI taxonomy): domain Bacteria; kingdom Bacillati; phylum Bacillota; class Tissierellia; order Tissierellales; family Tissierellaceae; genus Soehngenia; species Soehngenia sp. Next base: position 19,898 of record NZ_JBSQIL010000004.1, read on the forward strand.
TTGCTATAAGAGCTTGCTCCTTTTCATTTTGTTTAAGCAAATACCCTGCACTTCCAACCAATAGTGAAATCAATAGAAATGGTATAGTCGGAAAAGCTGGCACTAATGATATTACCAATAATACAACAGCTGAAACCATTAATACATCTGGAGTTGAAAAAATTTGACTTGTAAGACTTTTACCGAATGTATTACCATCCTCAGATCTAGTAACCAAAATTCCAGATGATATTGAGATTAACAATGCCGGAATTTGACTAACAAGTCCATCTCCAATTGTTAGTTTCCCAAATCTATCTAATGCTTCCATAGCAGATATTCCATGTTGTAAAGTAAATATCAATATTCCTCCAACTAAGTTTATAACAGTTATAATGATTCCAGCTATGGCATCTCCTTTAACGAATTTGCTAGCTCCATCCATTGCCCCATAAAAGTCAGCTTCCCTTTGCAGACTTAACCTTCTTTGTTTGGCTGTTTGTTCATCTATAAGCCCAGTATTTAAATCAGCATCAATAGCCATTTGTTTCCCTGGCATAGCATCAAGTGTAAACCTAGCTGAAACTTCAGAAACTCTACTAGCCCCATTGGTTATAACAACTAACTGAACAATTACAATTATTAAGAATATTACTGCACCTACTATATAATTATTTCCAGTTACGAAATTGCCAAATGCATTGATTACATTTCCAGCATTTCCTTCACTTAATATTAATCTAGTTGAAGATATATTTAAAGATAATCTAAACAATGTAGTTATAAGCAACAATGTAGGAAATGTTGAAAATTCAAGTACATTTTTTGTTGACAATGTAAGTAATAGTATTATTATTCCAATCGTGATGTTTGATACCAATAAAAAGTCCAATAACATTGCTGGCATAGGGATAATAATTATGCCAATAATGCCTACAACTAAAAATCCAATAATTGCTTCAGTATATTTGCTAAAAGTATTCAAAACATTATTAAAAAGTTTTGTCATTGTAATCCCTCAATTATATTTTCTTTTTCTTCTTTTTTTCTAGATTATAAACATATGCCAATACCTCAGCTACTAACTTGTACAATTCAACAGGTATGTAATCACCAACTTCTGTGTCTTTGTATATAGCCCTTGCTAGCTCTTTATTTTCAACTATTGGTATCTTGTTTTCCTTGGCCTTTTCTTTGATCTTTTGTGCCAGAAAATCAACGCCCTTAGCTACTACAATTGGAGCATTGTCTTCTTTATCGTCATATTTTATTGCAACTGCAATATGTGTAGGGTTTGTTATTACAACATTTGATTTCTCTATTGCACTCATCATCCTGCTTAGAGCTAATTGCCTTTGCTTTTGGGAACGTGCTTGTTTTATCTGAGGATTTCCTTCAGTTTCTTTATATTCGTCTTTTATTTCTTGCATAGTCATCTTTAAGTTCTTTTTGTGATCTCTTTTTTGAAATACAAAGTCAACTATTGCTAATCCCAACATTATAATCCCGATATTTATTACTAAATCTACCACAAACTGCATTATAAATGGAAACAGCTTCTCAGTGCCTAAATTTCCAGCATTTAATATCTTATTGAACGAATTTGCTAAGTAGTTATAAGCTAAAAAAGCAACTAAAATCAACTTTACAATATTTTTTGCTAAACTAAATGCAGCCTTTTTGGAAAATATATTTTTAAATCCACTAATTGGATTTATTCTTTTGAAGTCTGGTTTTAAAGGTGTTGTTGTAAACAACAATCCAGTTTGAAATATATTAACAGCTACTCCAACTAAAAGTCCTATAACTAAATAAGGAAGAATCAAAATAAATAAATCTATCAAATTGGGAAAATAAGTTGATAAATTGCTAGTTGTAATTTCTCTGCCAAAATCTGCCCTTAAACTACTTTGTACATACAATAAACTATTTTTAAATAAACTCATAGCAATGAAACTAGCTGTCATAGCAAATACTATTAAACTCACAGCTGGTGCTAATTCTGAACTCCTTGCGACTTGCCCTTTCTTTCTGGCATCTTTTAGCCTTTTCGGGGTGGCTTCTTCAGTTTTAGATTCTTTATCTGCCATTTTCTATTCACCTATTATCTTCCTATCATATTCATAAACCCATTAAAATAGGAGGGTATTTGATTTATGATCTCACCACTTCTTCCTAATACAAAAGAGATCGAAACTAAAAACACCACAAAACTAAGTAGTGATTTTAAAGGCATCCCTAACATAAACACGTTGATTTGAGGAACAGTTCTTGATATTATTCCTAATACTGCGTCAGATACTAACAAAACAATTATCATAGGTGCTGCAAAATTTAATGCTGTTTCAAAAACAGCTCCAAATATTTTTATAATGGCTCGAATTTCTAATCCATCAAAAATATAAGTTCCTAAGGGGATCATGTTGAATGATTGGACAATTCCATTTATCATAAAATGATGCATATCTAATAAAAATAATGCTGCTATTGCTATCCAGTAATAAGCTTTACCATAGTTTGATACATTGTTGCCAGTAATCGGATCATATACTGTAGCCATAGTAAATCCAGCTTGAAAATCTATTAACTGTCCAGCCATTTCACAAGCAGTGAAAACCAAATTTGTTACATATCCCATAGCTAATCCTATAAGAACTTCTTTAACTGAATAAGTGAAAAATACGAACATATTATCTACTGGCATAAAATCGGTTATAGTTGAATATGTAAATACGCTAAGAGCTGCTGATAAAGCTACCTTTACAGTGTTAGGAAGCCCTTTTAATGAAAAAGCTGGGCTTACTACAATAAATGAAGTTATCCTTATTAAAATTAAAATTGCTTTCTGTAAGTCTATAACCATATTTACCCCTAGACTATATTCTGAATTAAATTGAATAAACTATTTGTTAACTCAATAACTCTATTTAGCATGAAGTTTCCAAATATAACAATAGCCAACATAACTGCAATTAGTTTAGGAACAAAACTTAATGTTTGTTCTTGTATTTGCGTCGTTGCTTGCAATACGCTAATTACAAGGCCGACTACCATAGAAGTTAATAATACCGGAAGTGCTACAACTATTATAGTTAAAAAAGCATTTCTTAATACATCTAAAACCAATGCTTGAGTCATTAAAATCCCCCATTATATGAAACTTTCCACTAAAGATTCAACTATTAAATACCAGCCGTCTACTAAAACAAATAACAAAAGTTTAAAAGGCAGCGAAATCAAAACAGGTGGCAACATGAACATTCCCATGGACATGAGTATGCTAGCTACTACCATGTCGATAACTAAAAAAGGTATATATATAATAAATCCAATGCTAAATGCAGTTCTTAATTCACTAATTGCAAATGCTGGTATGACAACACTTATCGGCAAATCCAAAGGATCGTTTACATTTTCATTATTTGAAACCCTTAAAAATAAAGCTATATCTTTTTCGCGAGTTTGTTTTAACATAAATTCCTTCATAGGAATCTCAGCTCTTTCAATAGCTTCTTCTTGAGTTATCTCATTGTTAGTAAATGGATCAAAACTTTCAGTTTTTATTGTCTGAATAGTAGGTTGCATTATGAATATTGTTAAAAACAAGGCTAACCCGATTAGAATCTGATTTGGAGGTGTTTGTTGAGAACCTAACCCACTTCTCAAAAAAGATAAAGTGACTATAATTCTTGTAAATGCAGTAGTCATTATCAATATTGAGGGTATCAAAGTCAATACAGTCATAAAAATTAATAATCTAACAGAATCAACTGTAGCTGTTGGGTCATTCCCTATTACAATGTTATCCAATCCTGTTGCATAAGTTAAATCTGGAATTGTTAATAAAATAAATAAACTAAACAATAAATATTTTGCTTTCTTATTCACCTTTATACCTCTTTGTCAACTTGCTAAAATCTATTTTTTTCTTATAAGAAACTTCATTCTCAAATTTAGCTAAATATTCTTCTACTTGATCCTTGCTCAGTTCCTTTAATATATTATTCTCCTTTTCAGTAAAACTCATAAGATAATAATTACTCATAATCTCAACAATACCTATTGATGAATGGGCATCAACATTTACTTTTTCTACTATTCTAATCATCCGGCTTTGCGAATTGATTTTTGTGTTTAAAAACTTCAAACTAACATTAGCAATTAATATTACAAGTATTAAAACAAACACCATCTTAACAAATGAGAAAAACATTTCTATATCCATATTTGACTCCGTTTCTATTGAACAATAATATCAGTAATATAAACTTCTTTTATGATTGTCTCTCCAAATGAGTTGTTTAATTCATCTACTATCTCTTTTTTTAATTTTGCAATACCTTCATTTGTGGTAACATCTTCATATTCTTTTTCTCTTAAATTATCTAGAATAATATCTCTAATCTTGCTGGTACTGTTCATAAGCATTTCTGTTTTTGAACTATCAGTATACATTATGCTGATTTTAACCTTTAAATAATTTCTAGTATTTGCTGGTGACTTTAAATTCACAACAAATTCATCAAGATTCATAGTAAGTTGTTCTTCTTTTTGAAATGATTCTATTATTTCTCCAACAGTTGTGTTTGCTACTCTTAGATAAATAAATCCTGCTAAAAATAATACAGCTAAAATTACAACTATAATAATGATCAACTTTAATTTAGATTTTTTCTTTTTTGGTTCTTTTGTAGTTTCTGTCATTTTATCTACTCCTCAAATACAATTAATAGATTTACTCTTCTATTTTTGGCTCTATTCTCAGGTGTGTCATTTGGTGCAATTGGGGAATATTCGCCATATCCTCTTGCTGATAATCTTGTTGGATCTATTCCCTTTTCTTCAACTAAATATCTCAGAACTGAAACAGCTCTTGCTGTTGATAACTCCCAGTTTGTAGGGTAGATATAGTTATTAGTTGGTACATTATCCGTATGTCCTTCGACTACAATCTTGTTGTCAAAATCTTTTAGCAATCCTTCTAATTCATCTAGGATTTTTATACCAGACTCTTTAAGTTGTGCACTCCCAAATTCAAAAAGTATTGCATCTTTTATTTCTACATAAACTCCATCTGCTTGCATTTTTACAGAAACTTCCGCATCTAAGTTATTTTCTTTTAAATAATCTACTACTTTAGTATACATGTTTATTATATTTGGAGATATACGCTCATTTAGCATCGATTGATCATCTAATATATCTTCCTTTATATTTTCTTCCTCTTCAGAATTTGGGGGTAATAAATCACTATCAGAATTGCTGTTATCAAACACATAATCCTGCCCTTGTCCTGCTAAAGCTGCTTGTAATGAATATGCAATATTCCTAAATTTTTCTGCATCAATATTAGACATAGAATATAGTAAAACAAAAAAAGTCAATAGAAGTGACATTAAGTCAGAAAAAGTTGTAAGCCATGGAGCTGCTCCTGATGAGTTTTCTTTTCTTTTTAAACTTTTTCTAGCCATTCCTTACTACCTCATTTGAGTTTTCTTTGTTTTTACCGTTCTTCTGTTCTTTAGGAGTTAAGTATAATACAAGTCTTTCCTCAAGAAGTCTAGGATTGGTTCCTGCTTGAATTTCAAGTATGCCTTCTATTATCATTTGAGCTGTAAAAAGTTCCTCATCCGTTTGCTCCTTTAAATTTGAAGCTATTGGTATAAAAACTAGATTAGCCATTAGCGATCCATAAAATGTGGTTACTAACGCAGTTGCCATTCCAGCTCCAATTGCAGTAGGGTCATCTAGTTTAGCCAACATTGTTATAAGTCCTATTAGTGTACCTATCATACCAAACGCTGGAGCTAATTCGCCCCATTTAATAAAAACAGCTTGGCCACTTGAATGCCTTCTCTCTATTGTTTCTGCTTTCAATTCTAAAATATCTCTTATGCTATCTGGGTCCACACCATCTATTACGAGTTGAAGTCCAGCTACTAGGAACTGATTTTCAATTTTAGTAAGCTCATCTTCAAGGGCTAATAGTCCATCTTTTCTAGCCTTTCTAGATAATTCAGCAAATAACTCAACATATCCTAATCTATCATCTCCTGGGGATACAAGTAATAATTTGAGCATGCTTGGTATGTTCTTTAATGTTTTAAATGGGAAACTAATAAGCAAGGCACAGAAAGAACCTACTATTGTTATTATCATCGATGGAACGTTTATAAAATTTTTTAATTCTCCACTAGAATTAATCGATATCAGGATCAGAGTTATTCCCGCAAATAGAGCTATCGAGGGAACTAAGTTCTTCTTCATTTTTAACCTCCGAATATTTAGAAAATATCTTTTGTTTATATTCTATTATTTCATCTACTATCTGTTCTGGAGTTTCATTAACTCTTAAAATTTTCCCATCGACCAGGGTAACAATAGTATCAGATGCAGCTTCGATTTTATAAATCAAGTCACAGTTTAAATAATATGGATTTCCATTAATAGCAGTTAATTTTATCATATTATCCTCCAATTTGGCATCTTAAGCTAGAAGCTTAAGATGCCAATTATATTATCTCTTTAAATTTATTAATTCTTGAAGCATTTCATCTGAAGTTGTTATGCTTCTTGAATTAGCTTGATATGCTCTGCTTGCAATTATCATTTCAGTAAATTCATTAGCTAAATCTACATTTGACATTTCAAGAAATCCTTGTCTTATAACACCAAGACCTTTTTCTCCTGCAGTCCCTGCCTCAGGTAAACCAGAGTTATTTGATGCGACATAGTTGTTATTCCCAATTTTTTCTAATCCTTCAGGGTTTTTAAAACCTACTACCCCAATTTTACCTAATATATAAGAATTACCATTACTATATACTCCGTTAATATTTCCTGATCCATCTATTGAAAAGCTCTCTAAGTCTACTACTGTATTTCCATTTACAATAAGTTTTTCTGGTATTACCATTGGTTTTAACTTTCCTAAATCATTTACTCCATCTAGGGCATCATTTCCACTATGACTATAGTTTTGTTGATTCTTTGACAGTCCAGTTGGTGTATATCCTAATACTCTTTCTCCATTTGAATTTACTAAATTTCCTTCATAATCTGTAAAAAATGCACCATCTCTAGTATAATACTTTGTATTCCCAGTGCTATCTGGTGAAACTACAAAAAATCCTTCTCCTTCAATCGCAAAATCTAATCCTCTATTTGTAGGCTGTAAAGCTCCATCTGTCATCATCATATCTATTGCTCCAACCTTGACACCTAATCCAACTTGTTTGCCATTTATACCCCCTAGACCATTTGCAGATGGACTTTGAGCATTTGACATAGTTTGACTTAACATGTCTTGAAATCTTACTCTGCTAGATTTAAATGCTGTAGTATTCACATTAGCAATATTATTTGCTATAACATCCATTTTGGTTTGAAAACCCTTCATTCCGTTTACACCTGAATATAACGACCTTAACATTTATATATTCCTCCCTTTAATATTCGCTTCAGTCAGTCAGCGAATTTATGGCTCCCATAAGGTCCAGCCATTATTTTACAACCATTGTACTGTCAATATTTGTAATAATAGATATTTCTGAATTATTCATTGATGTGATTATAGTCCTATTAGTTATGCTAGCAATAAAAGCTAAATCTTTGTATAGAATTAAGCTCTCTTTTGCTCCTTTTTCTTCAAGTTTGTCCATCGCTTGGTTGATATTTTCTATATCTTTAATGTTTAGCTTAATTCCTCTTTCGTTCATTCTCTGAAGAGCATGGTTAGATATATTGACCTCTTTTTTTGATGCTATCGTTTCGTTGAGAATATCTTTGAATTGAGAATTCCTTATATCATTATTTTTTTGTTTCTCTGATTCATTCCTTATTTGATAATTGTTTTGAATTCTTATATCCATATCTACACTTCCCCTGAAACTTCAATAAGCAATCCTATTGGATAGTCTTTATTATCAATTTGCAGATACACATTATAGTTTGCAAATTTAACTTTTTCTACTACTCCTACTATGTCCCCTTCTTCACCATAAATTTTAACCTCTTTTCCAACTAGCCCTACTTGATTTAACATGTTAGCTTGATATATAGCATCATGAATTTGATTTAATTGCTCTAACATTGTAAATTGCGCCATTTGTCCTAAATAATCAGTTTTACTACCCCCTCCACTTTCTCCTCCAAATATGTTTTGACTTTTCATTTCCGCAGCCATTATCTTTAAAAAATCATCGATGGATAAAGATTTATTATTTATAGAATTTTCGTTGGCAGTAAAATTGTTAATTCCTCTGATTTCCATTTTTTCACCTCCTAAGCTAAAATGCTGATTCCAGCTTTACTTAAATTTAAGCTCGAAGAATAATCTAAAGGGGTTATTTCCTTTTGGATATTTTTGTTCCAAAAATGTTTATCTTTATTGTTTCTACTGTTTGATTCATGTCCTAAATTTGATTGGTCTTTTGATAAATCAAAATTCATCATACTGCTGTCAACTTTTACATCAAATTTAGTGATTGTGATCTCATGTTTTAGTAAACTTGCAGATAATTCCTCAAGTCGGTTTAGTATTAAATTTTTCGCTGAATCATTTTGTACTACCAAAAAAGCCTTTAATTCTCCATTCTCAAGTTTTAAGTCTATTTTTAGTTCTCCTAAACTATCTGGTTTTAGTTTTATACTAATTGATTGGGTTTCCCCCTCAATTTTAGGCTTTTGTGTTTGTACCAGCATTGTCTTTATTGTTTCAAAATTCTTTGATTCGGCTTTAATCTCAAAATCATTATTCTCTTTAATTGTTAAATTTGTAATATTAATCTCGTTTTGTGTCTTTGTATATAGCTTTTCTTGTTTTTCATTACTCGGATTAGTTTTAATATTTTCTGAATTCAAAAGAGAATTTAGTTCGTCTTTAAATTCAATGTTTAGTTGTTTTGAATTCCCATTATAAAGCAATTCATCTGAATTGTTTGAATGAGTTTTAATTTCTACAAAATTTATTGTATCAGAATCCTTAGATAAATAATTCAAATCCATTTTTATATCTTTGCCCAGAATCATAGCTAAATTTGAATCTTTTAAGTCTTCTTTATTTGATAAATTATCAAATTGTTCAAAGTCTATATCCTCGGAAATACGATTTAAAATCTCTATCATATCCTGATTGTTGATAAAGCTGATATTATAATCTTTGATAAGATCATATATTCTATTGTCGCTTATGTCTAAATTTAAATTTATTGAATTATTATTTGTTTCTAAAATATTTAGCAAATTTAACATAGCCAATAGTTTAGTCATGTCTAATTCATTGTTGATTTGAGATTTTTTATTTTCTTCAGATTTTAATGCTTTGCCATCTATTGTGTTTTTAGATTGAGTCTCTAATGAAATAAAATCTTTTAATACAGACTTAAATTCATCAGTTAAATCATTTGATGATTCGAAATTAGAAGCCTTCTTATTTATTGTATTGCTGATAACTACTTTCCCAACGTCCATAATTTCACCCCCTTATATTCAATTTATCTAAAAAATTAATTTTTAGCTCTTTTAAATTTCATTATAGAAATATCGTCTAGTTCTTTTTGTTCTTTAATGTTTTTCTTATATTTAAATTCTCTATAATCTTTTTCTTTTAATTTTTCCATAACTTTCCTGTCGGTTTGAGCTTTTGTTAGCTCTATTCTCTTTTCTTCTAGTGATCTATTCTTCTCTAAAAGCAACAATTTTTTCATATCTATATTTTCTTCTAGTAGTTGAATATATAGTTGTGTTTGCATAAGTTCACTGACTTTATTTATTGAGCCAATTTTTTCTTTTAAATGGCTCAATTCCATTGTCAATTTATTTATTTCCTCTTCAATTTTAGATATTTCAAATTTTATTTTTGCAAATTCTTCTGCTTTCTTTATTTCGATATCCTCTCTATAATCTAGTACTTTTTCCATAGAAAAAATATAATTCTCCATTTTTAGCCCCTCTAACAATTAGATTTTTAAGCTTTCTTTCAACAATTCAAGAGTTTCTTCAAAGGTGTAACTCTCTGTTATATTTTGTCTTAAAAAATTTTTTATTTTAGAATTTAAAGCTATTGCTCTATCAATTCTAGGATTGCTTCCACTCACATATGCTCCAATATTTATTAAATCCTCAGAGTCATTGTAAACTGCAACATTTTCTTTTAACTCCCCAGCTAATAAATAGTGATCCTCTGTAACAATTTCCTTCATAACCCTGCTAATGCTATTTTGTATGTCAATAGATGGAAAGTGATTTTTAGCTGCGATTTCTCTTGATAAAATGATATGCCCATCTAATATTCCTCTAACTGCATCAGCTATAGGATCATTCATATCATCACCTTCGACAAGTACAGTATAAAAAGCTGTTATTGACCCTTCCTTGCTCATTCCACTTCTTTCTAAAAGTTTAGGTAACAATGCAAAAACTGATGGTGTATATCCTTTTGTAGATGGTGGTTCTCCTGTCGCAAGCCCAATCTCTCTTTGAGCCATAGCAAATCTTGTTACAGAATCCATCATAAGCATTACTTTTTTACCTTGATCCCTAAAGTATTCTGCAACCGCAGTCGCTACAAATGCTCCTTTTAATCTAACTAAAGGTGGCTGATCAGAGGTTGCACAGACAACTACACTTTTTTTGTAGCCTTCAGTCCCTAAATCTTTTTGTATGAATTCAAGAACTTCTCTACCTCTTTCACCGATGAGTCCAATAACATTTACATCTGCTTCACAGTACCTTGCAATCATACCTAATAGAGTACTTTTACCAACTCCACTGCCTGAAAAAATTCCAACTCTTTGACCTTCTCCAACCGTAAGTATTCCATCTATAGCTTTTACTCCAGTACTCATTATAGTAGATATCCTTCTTCTATCAAAGGGATTTGGAGGTTCTCTATCAACACTATAAAATTCACCATTTATGTTTAACTTCCTATCAAGAGGTCTGCCTAATCCATCAATAGTATGCCCTAATAAGTCATCACTGATTTTAATATTTAACCTTTTTCCAGTTGGTTTTACTAAACATCCGGGACCAATTCCTCCTATCCCATCTAGTGGCATCAATAAGACACAATCATCCTTAAATCCTACTACCTCAGCTAAAACAATAACTTTAGTTGAGCGGATTATTATCTCACAAACTTCACCAATAAAGGCTTCTATTCCTTCAGCTTTTATTATTAACCCTATTACCTCAGTAACTTTTCCCATTACTTGATAATGTTGTTTGTTTTTTACTATTTTTGTCATGTTTTCAAAATCTAAATTCATAATTAATCCCCTGAATTGATAAGTTCGTTAATAATCGATGTTATCTGAGTTCTAAATTGAGCATCTATTATTCTATTGCCAGATTCAATGATAAAGCCATTATTTTCAATATCTGAATCTTTCAAAATTGTAAAATATAGGTTTTTATATTCTTCTCTTAGTTTTGGTAAATGTTTTTTAACAAATTCATATTTAGAAGGATTTACTGTAATAATAATATTTGATTCATTCTCCATCTCCTCTAATATGGGATATATTATATTCAAAATATTTTCATCAGAGGTATCTATTGATATATTTGCAAGTTTTTCTGCTATTGTAGCTGAGAGCTTAATAATCTCTTCTTTAAAATTTATAAAATACTCTTCTCTCTCTTTTTGAGCATTTTTTAAAAGATTAATTGCATTTAGCTTAATATCTTGAGCTTCTTTATATGCTTCATCTTTCCCAACAGAATATCCCTTATCATAACCTTTTTTATATCCTTCTTCAATTGCCTTTCTCTTTATGTCTTCTATTTCTTCAAAAGTTTTTTGTAAAATTGAATTTCTTTCTTCTTCAGCTTCTCTTAATATTTTCTGTTTGATAGATAATGCTTCTTCAAACTCTTCATTTTCTTCATCGATTTCAAAATTTGTTTCAATAACTTCTTCTATCTCATTCTTTCTTAAAATAACTTCTTTAACTTCAATTGCATCATCATCTAATTTTATTTCGTTTCTTTTTATCACTCTATACGATGATTCCATCTTGATCCCCTCTTGCAATGACGACTTCGCCTGCCTCTTCCAATCTCCTAATTATATTTACTATCTTCCTTTGAGCTTCTTCAACTGTTGATAATCTAACTGGTCCCATGAACTGAATGTCTTCTTTTAGCATTTCAGCTGCTCTTTGTGATATATTAGCAAAGACTACACTTGTTACCTTTTCAGACGCACCTTTTAATGCCAATGCTAGATCTTCGTTGCTTACTTCTCTTAAGATGCGTTGAATTGAATTTTTATCTAAGTTTACTATGTCCTCAAATACAAACAAGCTTGATTTTACAGCTTCTGCTAATTCTGGTTGTTCTATTTCTAAAGTTGATATTATATTCTTTTCTGTGTTTCTATCTACAGAGTTTAATATTTCAACTAAGGTTTTTACTCCGCCTATTGTTTCTTGCTCACTATCGATAAGTCCTGAGAATTTTTCTTCCATAACTTTTTCTATCCTTTTAATTACCTGTGGAGATGTTCTATTTATTGTTGCTACTCTTTGAGCTATATCAGCCTGCAATTCAACTGGAAACTGCGATAAAACTGTAGCTGCCTTGTCAGGCTGCATGTAACATAAAATTAAGGCAGTCGTCTGTGGGTGCTCGTTTATTAAAAGGTTTGTTAGTTGTTGAGGGTCTGCCTTTCTAGCTATAGAGAAAGGTTTCTCGATTTGTTTGTATTGATATAAAACATCTATTACCTCTTTAGCTCTTTGAACACCTAATGCTTTAGTAAGAAGATTTTTTGCATAATCAATACCACCATCTAAAACAAACTGTCTAGCCGAAGCCATATCTATAAATTCATCTATTACTTTATCTTTTTCACCAGGCTCCACATAATCTATATTTGCTATCTCATAAGTAACTTGTTGTATCATATTATCTGGCAAAAGTTTTAATACTTGGGCAGATATCTCAGGTCCTAAAGATATTAGAAATATAGCTGCCTTTGTTGTTCCCTTCCTAGGATTTTTCATTACTAATCTACTCCCTTAACCATGCCTTAATAAGTTCTGCTGCTAATTCAGGATTATCTTTGGCATATTCTTTAGCCATCTGTGCTTTGCTATCAGGTTGGACTGAAATCTTTCCACTTGATTCATTTTCTTGCATTGCTTGAAGATTCTCATCAACTCCAATTCCTTTTGCAAGAGTTTCTTGAAATTCCTTATCATCTTTTCTATTTCTTCTAGAAATCAAAATAAATATTAACCCTCCAATCAATACTAAAGCTCCTACTCCTATCCCTATTACAAGTGGCAAATTATTTTGAATAAACCCATTTTCTTCTGTCCCTGATATCGGGATATCTTCGCTTAAGTCTTTATTGAATTCAATTCCTACTACGTTGATTAAATCACCGCGTTCAGCATTAAATCCGATAGCAGTCGCAACTATATTTTGAATATTCGCAATATTCGCCTGACTTAATTGCCCATCATAAATTATGGAGGTGCTGATATTGTTTATTTTCCCAGGAGCTCTAATTATTGATGTTGTTTCAGTTGTCAGTTCGTTATTTACTATTCTTGAGTAGGTTGAATTTTCCCCTTCTACACCTTGTACCACATTGCTTATGTTATCATTGATATTTCCACCAGTAACATCTTGTATGTCAATATTGTTTCCACTTGCATCTACTTGCTCGCTTCTCACAACTGGGTCTCTATATTCTATTATAGTGCTTTCAGTGGAATCAAAATCTAAATCCGCAAAAACTGAAACCCTTACTTTATCAAATCCAAATGCACTTCCCAAGAGATTGTTTAATTTGCTTTCTAGTTCTTTCTCAAATTGTCTTCTTATTTCTTGTTGTTTGCTTATTAAGGTTGATGTCCCTAAGTTATCTCCTCCATCTGATAAAAATGAGCTAAGTAATCTCCCTGAAGAATCTATAATCTGTATATTTTCTAAAGGAATATTATCCACTGCACCAGATACCAAAGCAGCTATTCCTCTAATCATATCTTCCGTAACTTTCTTAGTAGGCTTTACATCTATCACAATAGAAGCTGACCCTAATTTTTCTTCAGAATCAAAAATCGTCTTTTGTGGTAAAACCAAATGTACTTTGGCATTGCTTATAGCATCTAATGACATGATACTTCTTTGAAGTTCTCCAGTTAAAGCTCTTTGGTACATTATTTTTCTATCTTCTTCTGTCATCATCATGCTGGTACTGTCGAATATTTCAAACCCAATGGAGTTCTCAGGTAGCATCCCATTCATAGCTAGTTGCATTCTATAGGTATCTACATAGCCTTCGTCGATTAGAATAGTTGTTCCACCGTCAGCAACTTTATATTTGATTTTTTTTGACTCAAGGTCACTTACTATTGCCCCTGCATCGTTAAGCTCTAGATTTGTAAAAAGAACTTGATATGTAACTCTATTTACAAAATAGGTAAATATCAATACAAATGTTGCTACAATTAAAATTGTAGCTATCATTCTCGTTCTCTTTTTTTTATCAGTCTTTTCCCAGCCACTTCTGACATTGTTAACGGTTGATCTTACGGCATCCATCTAAGCTTCCCCTTAATTTATAATTGCATGTTGTTTAATTCTTTATATGCTTCTATGATTTTATTTCTTATTTGTACAGCCAATTCAAGCGAAAGCCTAGCTTCTTCAGTAGCTATCATGACTTGATGTAAATCAACATCTTTCCCACTAATCAAATCTTTGATATAATTGTCTGCTTCTACTTGTTTATCGTTTAATTTTTGAATTTGTTCATTCATTATTTCTTTGAAATTGGATCCGTTTTCAGTAGTATTTTTTAAATTTGTAGGCTTAATATTAGATAAACCAACTCTATTAATTTCCATTTTTTACCTCCTAGCCTTTAGAAATCTCTAATGCTTTTTTTAGAATCGCTTTGTTAGCATTTAAAGTAGTTACATTTGCTTCATAAGCCCTTTGTGTGTTTATAAGAGAAATCATCTCATCTACCATATTTATATTAGGCATCTGAACATATCCATTCTCATCTGAATCAGGGTGTGTAGGATCATAAATAAGTCTAAACTCGCTATCATCTTCTAATATTTCATCAACCTTAACCCCACTGCTTACTTTTCGTGAAATTCCATTTATTCTATTTATTTCTTTTTCTAAGTTTTCACTAAATGCGACTACTTTCCTTCTAAAAGGTTGCCCATCCGCACCTCGTGAAGTATTTATATTCGCTATGTTAGTTGATATTACATCCATTTTAAGTCTTTCCAACGACAACCCACTAGCACTAATTTGCATTGATCTAAATACACTCATAATAATTCTCCTTTATCTGTTTATAACATAATTTAAATTTGATAGTTTAGCATTTATTATTTGTGTTAGTGCGCTATAATATATCTCATTTGCTGCTAATTCTGTCATTTCTAGATCTATGTCTACATTATTCCCATTGTCATTGTATGAAGTATTGGTTCTCTTTTTCATAACAGGATCAAAATCGCTAATTTTGCTAAACCCTATGTGAAGCTCATTAGTTTTCCTTAAGGAAACTCCTTTTATAGCCTTTTGTAGATGTTCTTCAAACTCAACCTTATTAACTTTGTAATTTGGGGTATTTATATTTGATATATTACTAGAAATGGCTTTCTGTCTAAGAGATGAAACATCTAATCCTTTTTTGATAAGCTCATAAGTTAGATCACTCATTTAACACTCCCCCGTCCTAGGTTATTTTAAATAAACAAAAAACTTTTTTCTTCGATAACTGGCTGCCTCATAAAAAGGCCCTATAGCTTTGCGACCCTACCTTTCGATAGGTGTGCCATTTCGAAAAAAAGTTAAAATTAAAATTGTTACATTTTCATTACAGTATCTAGATTGATTTAATAATACCATTGTAAATTCAATAATGCAATAAATTTTTAAAAAAAATACCAAGAATTTAATCTTGGCTTTACAAAATATCTTTATCTATGAAAATAGATTCATCAATTTGTGTAAAATAATTCTTTAAAATCTTATCTTTTTGTCCTAGTTGTTTGTTTTTATCCAATAAAAGTGTTCTCTCATCTTTTAATTTTAATAAAAAATCATCCAGCAACTTTATTGCTTCTTGCAACTTTGCTTCATAAATAGAGTTTTCATTATTTTCAGAGCTCATTGACTTTAATTGCTCTAATATATTGTTGTTTAGACTAATCAGTTCGATAGCAGATTCAAGTTCTCCATCCCAATTATTTATATTTTCTATTATCTTATTTAATAACTCTATTCTTAGATTATTATTATTTATCATATTTGAGCCCACGCATCTCTAAGTTCTTCCAAAAATCTCTTAACTTCTTTAACCCCCGCGATATCTTTATCAACATTTGCTCTTACTAATCTAAAATATAGATAATCATATAATTTATATAAATCTGTTGCTATTTGACCACCTTGTTCAAAATTTAATGTATTCATAAACTCTATGATTATATCCTGTGCTTTTTTTATACATTCATTAGCTTTTTCTATTTTATTTTCATTTATTGCGATTTCTGCTAATTTAAGGTTTTTTATTGCTCCATCATAAAGCATAATTACTAGTTTTACTTTTGAAGCCGTATAAACCTCATTTTGTTTATAAGCATTATACGCTTGAGATTGATTCATTTTAACACCTCATTTGCTATTTGCTATAATTAAACGTGTTTAATTGCATAACGAGCCAGTTCATCTGATCTTCTGCCTGCATCATTGCTGTATCTAATTTAGAGAACATGTTTATATAATACTCTTGTTTCTTTTCCATTCTTCTGTTAAATACTTCTATTTGCCTATTTATCTCCTTAAGGGATCTCTCTAGACTTTCAGTTTTATTCTTGATAACTCCATTTGACTTAGATATATACGAGTCAATATAACTATTTAGTTTTACTCCAAATCCTACTTTATTGCCATTAACTTCTGTTGAAAAAAAGTTAATTACATCTTCAGGATTTTTATTTAGATTTTCTATAAGTTTCGTTTCATCGAATGTCAATATTCCAGATCTATCTTTTGTCGTTATCCCCAACTGAGATATATCCTTTAACTCGGAATTAGGGTTTTGAATTGGGGATGTCACTAGCCTTCTAAGTGTAGAATGAAGTATTTGTAGTGATGAATCACCAGCTAACACACCTCTCGAACCCTCCACATCAGGATTCCCAGCAGCTAATTTTTCTTCAATAAATTGCATAGTTGAATTATATTGGTCCACAAAATCTTTTACAGCTTTAACTACTTTATCATTGTCATTAGTTATATTTATTACCTCATAATCAGTTGCAGTTTGATGAGTCTTTTTTAAACTGATATTAACATTTTCAATTACATCATTTATTTCGTTTGTATCTCTTTCAACCTCAATCCCATTAACAGTGAATTTAGCATTCGTTCCTGAATTTATAGTTTTTTCCGTTCCTAGTTTAAGATCTTCAACTAGACTTCCAGTAACCTCAATATTCCTATCTCCAGTTTTATTGTCACTCAAAACAATCCTTCCGTCTATTATGCTGGAACTAATTCCTGTTGTATTTGTCTTATCATTAATTTTGTTTGTGATTGTCTTTAAACTATCACTGCTTTCTATTGAAATTTGGAACTCTTCTCCATTATGATTAATAATCTTTAAGTCTCCTGTTAATCCAAGTTGATCATTTATCTTTTGTCCTTCAGCTAATACTTTGCCTCCAATTATATTGGTAGATGTTGCTAAAGAATTAACATTTATTTTATATGTTCCAGCTATAGCTTTTGAGTTTGCAGACATTGTAACGATGTTTTCATTTGTTGAAGTGGATTTTTTAGCTGTAAAAGTATTTAAATCTTGTAAAACTTTTATTTTTTCAAATAGAGAATTTAATCTAGTGTTTATGTCTTTCCATGCATTCTGTTTATTTGTTATTACAGTTTTTTTGTCATTAAGCTTATTTAGTGGGATTCTTTCTGCCTGCATGAGTTTATCTATAGAAGTTTGGTCTATCCCTGAATAAGTTCCAATAAAATTTATAGGTGATGGCATTTTTTTCAACCCCTTTCATCAACTAATATTCCGACCAGATCCCAAATGCTAGCAACCAAATCAAGAATTTTTTCTGGTGGAATTTCTTTTATTACCTCTTTTGATTCATTATCAATTAGTCTAACCATTATTCTGCCTGTTCTTTCATGCACTTCAAATTCAAAGTGCCCTTCATTTTTAAATAAATATTTATTAGCTTCTTTTACCGCTTCATAAAGTCTATCTTTATCATAACCTTTAGAGTTATCTAAATTTGCTTCTATATCTGTTTTTATTTTGATCTCCTTATTGTAAGAAGTGTTGTCAATTATAGAATTTCCCTTAATAGCACTTTCTTTTTCTTCTACTCTGTTGATTTTGCTTATTTCTTTAATCCCTGCTACTTGTCTAATTGAATTTACCATCAGAATCACTCCATCTTAAAATTATTTTTTAGCAATTCCTCTAGATCTATTTGTATTTCTAATGATTTAATGTTTTCGTTTACTATCTCATCATAGACTTCTTTTCTTAATATGTTGATTTGTCTTGGAGCTTCTATCCCTATCTTTACTCTATTTTCTTGGACTTCAAGTACTTTTATTTCTATATTATTTCCGATAACTATTCCTTCTCCGATTTTTCTGTTTAGCACTAGCATTATTCACCAGCTCCTTCAGCTATCAACTTATGTTTTGTTGTATAAGATGTATATGTTAATACATATTGTTTCCCTAGTTTTGATTTTATATTAATAATTATCGGAGCAAGTAGATTTGCAGTGCTTTCTTTTAAACTGCTTCCAAGTGTTACTATTGAGTAAATTTCTAAAGTGTTCTCAATTTGAGGATTTAAGTCAATTGTATCTAGTTCTTTATCTGGTATGTCAATTTCATAATCCTCGAAGAAATCCCATGGATTTATTAAAATAAAAGACACATTTTCATTATCAATATCTTGAAGAAATTTAAATAAAGTGTTGTTAGGAAAATCTATCATCACAAAACGTTTGCTGTTTTCGAAACCTAATATTCCATTCGGGAAATTTATTATATTCTCATCTTCTATCGAAATATTGCCTAAATATTTAGTTGATATTATTTTCTCCATATTTATTCACCTCAAATAATCAAGCAAACTTGGTTGCAATATCCTTGCGCCTATTGACAATGAAGCTAGATATACAGAGTTTAGAATATTTGCTTCTGTGTACTTTTGCGCTAAGTCAATATCTTCTCTTTCAGATAGAAGATTTTTAAGATTCAAGTTTTCAGATTCGTTTCTTTCCTTGGCTGCTTCTAATCTATTAGAAATAGCTCCTATTTTAGTCCTAAAACCCAGAAGATTATCAATATGCTTATCTAAATCTCCAAGAAGATCCCCTGATAAAGAGTCAGTTTCGCTATTTTCTAATGCAGTTATTATCTCTTGTAATAATTCACTAAGTTCTTGTTCATAGATATGTCCATCAGGTTGAACTTTATTTATAGTGGTAAATTCTTTTCCATTTACTGCTAGCTCAATTACAACCCCGGTAGAAATTTCTCTTTTTATATTTTCGTCATTGCCTTGATATACTAATGAAGAATCGAAAGGTTTTTCAGTGGTTTTAGTTCCCGAAAAAATATATCTACCATCAAAGTTGGTATTTAAAACATCTGCTAGTTCTCCTACTTTGACATTTACCTCTTGTGCAATAGCATTTCTATCATCATTTGACAATGTGTCATTAGCTCCGTATATCACAAGTTCTCTAATCCTTTGTAATGTTGTCGTTGCCCCTAGTAAAGCTCCATCTTGGGTATCTACCCATCCAATTGAATCCCTTATGTTTGTATTATATTGTTCATTTATCGAAATAGTATTTCTCAAATCCATTATCTTTGAAACTAAAAGCGGATCTTCCGAAGGTCTAGATACTACTTTCCCTGAGGATAACTGATTCTGGAGCTTTTGCATTGATGCTAAATTTCTATTTAGATTTCTAAGATAGTTAGTAGTTAAAGTTGAATTTGTTATTCTCAATTTTTACACCCCAGTTCTATTAATGAGTACATCTAGCATTTCGTTTAGCACTGATATAACTCTCGCATTTGCTTCATATGCTCTTTGATATTTTAATACATTTGTTACTTCTTCATCTATGGAAACTCCCGATGTTGATTCTCTTTTTAAAATTAACTGATTTAAAAGAACCTCTTGATTAGCCACAATGTTATCTGACTGTTGTTTAGATATACCAACCCTAGTAACTATGTCGTTGTATTTTCTAGGTATAGTAGAGCCATCTGAAAGTACTTTATTTCTCAACTTTGATATTTCTAACGCTCTGTCCCCGTCACCTATTTCCGAAGTACCTCCTGCTGAAATCAACGAGTTGTCTTCGTCTATATCTTTATTAATACTAATACTTTTCGAGGAATCTATATCTACAAAAATATCATAACCATCATGAGGTGGTCCTGGATTATGCACGGAATTCACTTGAGTAGCCATTTCCTTTGCAAAATCATCTAGTTTCTTTTCTACATCATCTAAAATATCGATGCTTTCTAAATATCCTTTTATTCTTCCAGTAGATATCTTTATTTCATCCGCACCTATGGTAAACTTGCCGTCTGAATTTCTTTTAAGTTCATTCCTTACTTCAGCATTTAAGACAGTTTTCCCATCAAGCTCTATTTTAGCTCTACCGTATTCGTCATAACTTACATCTACTTTTGCTATGCTTGATAAATCTTTTAGTAATAGATCCCTCTGATCAAGCAAATCATTTGGCACTTCTCCTTTTACAGTTATGTTGAATATTTGTTTGTTTAAAGCTTCTATTTTTTCGACGGTTGAATTAAAATCTAATATATTTTTATCTATCTGATCATTCGTCTCAAATTTTAATGATTCTATTTGATTAGAAATATGATTTATTGTTTCAACCAGAGCTTTAGTTTTTTCAACAACAATTGTTTTTGAGCTTAAGTTTTCTGGATTTTTGCTCAACTCTTGCCATGCATTAAACATTTCATTTAAGGTAAAATTAATACCTGTAGTAGATGGCTCGTTTAAAATTATTTCTAATTGATCAAGAGTCTGGGATTTTGCATTGTATTGTTCATATGCACTATTCTCATTTCTTATCTGTTTATTGACATAGTCATCAACCATCCTTACGACGCTTGCCATTTTGACGCCTGTTCCAAGTTGCCCAACACCTGCTAGTGTATAAGAAAGATCTGCTTGCATTTGTACTCTTTGTCTAGAAAATCCTTCAGTGTTAGCATTTGAAATATTGTGGCTAGCAGTATGTAGTGCTGTTTGCTGTGCTAAAAGCCCTTTTGTTGCAGTATTTAAAGTTCCAAATATACCAGACATATTATCCTCCTACGCATTTTGATCTATGAATGTAGAAACATCATTGTTCTCAATTCCGTTTTTCTTATAAGTGTTTCCTTTAGAAAGCACTTTAGCTATACTTTCCATTAAATTCTTTTGATAACTTATTGCTTGTTCTGTTAACATTTGATTGGTTTTTTGCATCTCTATTGACTCTGAAAAACTTTTCTTTATGTCTTCATCTATCTCTATAGTATTTAAATCAAAGGAATTTAAGTTATCTATCACTTTCACCTTTTCCTCTAAAATAGTTTCAATAATTTCGGTTTTGTTGTTTATCAAAGCATCTTTTTCTATATTCAATATATTTTTAAGCTTATCTAAAGTCTTTATTAAATCTTTCTTATTTCCCATCAGTTTCACTTTCTTTCTGCATATTCAACATAGAAATTATCTTGTCTGCAATTTTTTCAGGCTCTACTTTATATGTTCCATCCAAAATTTGCTTTCTTATCTTCTCTACTTTTTCACTGTAATCTACATTTGGTGCACTATTTATTCTGCTTGTCAACTTCTTTGCAGAGTCTGAAATTTCTATATTTACGCTTTTAGAGTTTTTATATCCATTTTTATCATCCTTAGAGTCTATTTTTCTCTCATTTTCTTTGTATATGTTATTTACAATATTTTGGTTTTGTATTCTACTTATCTTCATAAAAATTCCTCCTCTTGTAAGTATAATCGGATAAATTAAACATAATTTAATAGTTATTTAAAAAATAAGTCATAGTATATACTATGACTTATTTTAACTCTTTTAGACGTTGTTCTTTGCTCATTATGTTGGTGATTCTTATACCGAAATTTTCATTTATTACAACTACTTCCCCTTGAGCTATCAATTTTCCATTTACATATATTTCCAAAGGCTCGTCAGCCTGTTTATCTAATTCTATGACTGAACCATTCCCAAATGACAATACTTCTTTAATGGTCTTTTTCGATTTTCCTAATACGACACTAAATTCAAGTGGAACATCCAATATTAAATCTAAATTCTTTGGACCTTTCTTGTCATCTAGTGATACTGTTAATTCCTCGAAAGCAGGCTTTTGAACATTTACTTTTTCTTTTTTAATATTTTCTGTTGGATTGGTTTCAGCATTCCTAACATTGCTATATTCAATATTTTTTTCGTTCCTAACTTTAGATTCATTATTAGTATTTTCAGATGAATTTTCACCTTTCATCTTTTTTACTATTTCTTCTACCGTTTCTCTTGTGTATAGTTGCATTATCTCACTTTCAATACTGCCTTCTACATCAAGTTTAAATGCAATTTTACATATGTTCATCTCAGGATCTAAGCCACCAAAACTCTTAGCTTCATTTGTATCCCAAAGTGTAACCTCAGGTGGCAGAATATCTATTTCCATTCCGAGCATAGTAGCCATTGATGTTGAAGCAGAACCTATCATTTGATTCATAGCTTCAGCTACAGCACTCATTTCAAATTCTGACAATTCTTTCTTTGCATTGCTACCATCTCCACCCATCATTAAATCAGCTATTATAGATGCGTCCTCAACATCAACCATTAACAAATTATTACCCTTAGGACCTTTCTTAAATCTAACATTTGCAACTACCTTAGGAACGTTACAATCCTCTATAACTTGTTTAAATGGTATCCAAGAGACTCTTGGTGTAGTTATCAAAACCCTTTTGTTGAGTAAAGTAGAGAGAGTAGTCGCTGCAGTAGACATCGATATATTGCCCACTTCACCGATTATATCTTTGTCTTCTTCAGTCAAGGTAAAATCATCAGATGTATTATTCTGGCTTTTCTTTAACAAAGCATCTATTTCTTCTTGAGATATAAAATTATCACTCATTCTATAACATCCTCTTCTATAAATTGTAAAACTTCTACTGCCAATTTGCTGTTTAACTTACCGGGTCTTACCAAAAAATGAGGTTTTCCTTCGACAAGCATGCTAAGTGGTTCATCAATCCTATTATCAAGCCTTATACAATCGCCCTCTTCTAAATTTAGAAAGTCTCTGATGCTAATATAAGTTCTACCTAACTCCACCTCTAAATTTACAGGAACTCCTAAAACTCTTTTTTCCACTATTGCTCTATAATCATCAGTTTGCTCATTATCAGACTCGAACCAGTTTTTAAAGTTCAATCTCTCTATGATTGCATCTAAAGATATATATGGGATGCATATATTTATAAAGTTTTTATGTTCGAGTAACTCAAAAGTAAAACTTATTAGTATAACTGGTTCATTTGGAGAAGCAATTTGAACAATTTGAGGATTGCTTTCTATAAATTCTAACTCAGATTCAACCTCTACTATATCATTCCATGCGATATCAAAAGCCTTCAAAACAACTGCGGAAAGTTCTTCAAGAATTGATAATTCAATTTCTGTGAAATTTTCCTTTTTCTTAAATACTGGAGCATCTTTTATTTCAAAGCCTCCGCACATCAATTCTATTACTTGATAACATGCTTGAGGACTTATTTCAAATAGCAAATTGCCATTTAATGGTTTTGATTTAAAAATACTCAGCATAGTAGGGTTCGGAACAGATCTAGTGAACTCATCAAAACTAATCTGTTCGACTGCAACTATTTTTATCTCGACATTATTTCTGATTAAATTCGATATCGTATTTCCAGCTATCTTGGAGAAATTTTCAAATATCATGTACAATGAATTAATATGCTCCTTAGACAGCTTAAATGGACGTCTGAAATCATATGGTTTTATTTTGTTTTTTTCCTCTTCTACCGTCACATTTTCTGGTGTTATCTCTCCACTGCTTAAGGCATTGAGTAAAGAATCTATTTCTTCTTGTGAAAGCACTTGTTTCAAGTAAATCCCTCATTTACTGTTAATATCATTTTACTTTATCTTCAATCTGTTCAATAAGTTTTTCTATATCAAGAATGTCAACAATTTTCCCATTTATTTCAACAATTCCAACTATATTTTGATTTTCTTCTTTCTTTAAAACTTGTATGTCTTGCTCGTCAATCTCCATTACCTGTTCAACTTCATCAACTAGTAATCCAAGCATATCTTCTTCATAATTTAAAATAATAATGTTATTATAACATATATTATCATCTATAGAAAGAATTTTGCCTAAATTTAGTAGAGTAACTACATTGCCTCTTAAGTTAATAAGCCCTTCAATAAATTCTGGGGCATTAGGTACTTTAATTGAGTCCATAGATTTTGTTATCTCTATTATCTTGTTTGTAGGAATAGCAAATAATTTATCATTAAGACTAAAGACAATAACTTGCATTTCATCACCTCTATCTTAAATTTTGGTCAAAGATTGCGATACTCTATCTACATCAAAAGGTTTAACTATAAAATCTATTGCTCCTGATTGTATTGCTTCCATGACCATTGATTGTTGCCCCATTGCTGAACACATTATAACTTTTGCGTTTGGATCTATTTTTTTTATTTCTTTTAGTGCTGATATTCCATCCATTTCAGGCATAGTTATATCCATAGTCACTAAATCCGGTTTTTCTGCTTTGTATTTTTCTATAGCTTCAATACCATTCTGAGCTTCAGCAACTACTTCAAACCCATTTTTTTCTAAAATATCTTTTAATTTCATTCTCATAAAAATTGCATCATCAACAACTAAAACTCTTTTTGCCATTTATATATCTTCCTTCCTAAAATAATTTTTAGATTTTACAATCTCATGCATATACTTCCGACATCCAAAATCAAAGTAATATCGCCATTTCCAAGTATTGTTGCCCCTAGATATTCTTTCATCTTTCCAAGTATTCCATTTAGTTTCTTTATAACGATTTCTTGCTGGCCTATTAATTCATCGACTAACAACCCATAATATTGATCTCCTAAAAGCGTTAGAATTAAATGCTGATTTTCTCCGGATTTTTCTAATCCTAATTTCTTATTTATCCTTACTACTGGAACAGCCATATCTCTATACATATAAAGCTCGCTAAGCTGAGATTTTAATATTTCCTTTTCTTCTATTTTTACAACCTTTTCTATAATACCCAAAGGAATAGCAAAAGTTTCTCCTCCTATTTTTACTAACAAAGCTTGAATTATAGATAATGTTAAAGGTAATTTTATGATAAATGATGTCCCTTTATTCAATTCACTTATTACTTCGATTGTACCTCCAAGTGAGCTTATCTTTTGTTTGACAACATCCATCCCTACTCCTCTACCCGATACGTCTGTAACTACCTTAGCTGTCGAAAAACCTTGATCAAATATAAGTTGTAGTAAATCTTCTTCAGTTAAATTTTCTGTATTAATTCCTCTTCTTTCTGCTGTTTCCTTTATTGCTTGAGTATTTATGCCTGCTCCATCATCAGAAACGACAATTATAACTCGATTCCCTTCCTGATAAGCATTTAATTTGATTTCTCCTTCTTCCGGCTTATTTAATTTTCTCCTTGTCTCAACAGGTTCAATTCCATGATCTGCAGCATTTCTAATTAAATGGATAAGTGGTTCGCTAAGCTCAGAAACTACTGTTCTATCGAGTTCTGTTTCTTCACCTTCTATAATTAAATTGATTTTTTTATTCAATTCTTTTGATAAATCTCTTATCATCCTTGGAAATCTATTGAAAACAACGCTAACAGGCTGCATTCTTATTTTTAAAACCAAGTCTTGAAGCTCTGATGTAATTCTTGCCACATGACTTAAAGGTTCATCTATTTCATTTATATCTGTTCTCTTGCTGACATCTTCAAGTCTAGTTCTATAGATTACTAATTCAGAAACAAGGTTCATAAAACTGTCTAATTTCTGAATATCTACTCTTATTGATTGATTTAAATTAGTGCTATTAGATAGTTTAGTTTCTACTTTCTTGTTTTCTTTGATATTTTTCTTAATATTATTTTCTTCTATAGAATAATTGGGTTGAATTTCAATTATTTCTACATTTTCTATTTCTGAAATATTTTCTATTTTTTCTTTAATGTCCTCAATCGTTTCCTTAGTCAACAGTATAAGTCTAAATGTTTTATTGTATTCCCCATTCTCTAAACTTTGAGCATCTGGATAAGTATATATAACATCGCCTGTTTTTTCTAAATTATTTATTACAAGATATGCTCTTGGTCCTTTTAATACACAGCCATCATCTACAGTTACATCTATTGCGTATGCATTGTATCCTCTTTCATAAGCACTCTTTATTACATTATCGTCTGTATCCGATAATGTAAAATCTTCCAATTCTTCTTTTTTTACATTCTTAGGTGTATTGTCTTTTGAGATTACTTGTTCTAATTCTTCGATTATATCTTGTACATAAGTATTATCTTTGTCATTTTTCAAGTCTTCAACGATTTCAGTAAGTTTATCTAAACACCTGAAAATTAAATTGATAATATTGTTTTCTTCAAAGCTTTCCCCACTTTTTAATAAACCTAACAAGCTTTCCATTCTATGAGTTAAATCCGTCATCGATTTATAACCCATAGTTGCAGCCATCCCTTTTAAACTATGAGCTGCTCTAAACATTTCCTCCAAAGAAGCTATGTCATTTATGTCTTGTTCAATTCTTAGCATATTATCATTAAGCAGCTGTAAATACTCCTCAGTTTCTTCAAAAAACAACTCTTTGTATTTGCTGTTGTCATCCACTTCTACTCTCACCTCTATATCACATTTTTTCGTATATACAAGTTGCTACCTTTTTAAGTCCAAACTCTCTTGGGTTGTAAATTCCTTCTGTGGCTCCGATGAACAATAATCCACCACTTACTAAAGATTCACTAAATTTTTTATATACTTCATCTTTTACATCTGGTTTAAAATAGATAGTTACATTTCTACAGATTATTAAATGGCAATCTTTTTCG
Organism: Soehngenia sp.; assembly: GCF_055108775.1. Lineage (NCBI taxonomy): Bacteria > Bacillati > Bacillota > Tissierellia > Tissierellales > Tissierellaceae > Soehngenia > Soehngenia sp. The sequence continues at coordinate 47,133 of NZ_JBSQIL010000004.1, forward strand.
TACTTATCTAATAACAAATCATGCTTTTTGAAAATTACTTTCTTTGAAAAGATATCTGATATTCTATAATCCTCTCCTTCTTTAGTAAGATACTTTTTCTTTTGACTATCATCAAGCCCCTTAAGTTCACTTTCTTTGTATATCCCTTTTTTTGCTTTAGACAGCATTTCATTGTCTATATCTGTGGCTAATATTTCAGCCTTGTTTAATAAATTGTTTCTATCCAACATGATACAAATGCTGTAAGGTTCTGAACCATTAGAACACGCTGCACTCCAGATCTTTAATTTGCTAAATTTTAAACTTAGTTCTTTTACAATTAAGTTTTCAAGTTGTTCAAACATATCTTTATTTCTAAAAAATTCCGTAACATTTATTGTCACTTGGTCAATAAACTCTTTTCTTATTTTTTCATCTTTGTTGATTAGTTTAGAATATTCTATCATGTTAGTAGCTCCTGATTTTCGCATCACAGAGAGTATTCTTCTTTGCATTTGTGTATCCTTATAATAGCGCAAATTTATGTTGAGTTCCCTGTACACAAAATCATAAAAATAATCGAATTCATTTTCCATGGTTTCACCTCAATAATTCTATTATTCTGTTGGGAATTTCGTCTAGGCTTAATATCTCGTCTACTACTCCCAATTTTATTGCACTTTGTGGCATACCGAAAATAGTGCTGCTCTCTTTATCTTGAGCTATTGTATAACCATTTAAATCTTTTATCCTTTTCATTCCCGTAGATCCATCTTTACCCATCCCGGTTAATATAATGCCGAGCAAATTTTCTTTATAACTTTCTGCTGCTGATTCAAAAAGATAATCTACCGAAGGTCTAACCCCATTTAGTCTTTCGCGTTTATCCAGTCTGATTTTCTTATTTTCTATTGTCATATGAAAATCCCCCGGCGCTAAATAAACTATGTTTTTTTCAATATCCATACCATCTTTGCTTTCAATTACTTTTAATTTTGACTCCATATCCATTCGTGCAGCTAAAGATGTAGTAAAACCAGCAGGCATATGTTGTACAATAAATATTGGTACTCCCATATCTCCTGGCAACGCTCTAACCAGACTCACCAAAGCTTTAGGTCCTCCAGTAGAAGCCCCTATAGCAATAGCTTTAATCAGAATATTACTTTTATTTTTAGAAATTTTCTTTTTATTATATTCCTGAAAAACATTTATCTCTTTTCCTTGTTTTTTCTTTAAAACACTTGCTAAAATTTTACTTGCTAAGTCATTTCTTAAGTCTTCTAAGTTCTCATTTAAGTTCTTAGGCTTTTCTATAAAATCAAATGCACCCTTTTCTAGAGCCTCTATTGTTACTTCAGAGTTTGTATTAGAACTTAGCATTATTACAGGAATATCATATTTTTCCTTTATAATCTCTAGAGTTTTTAGTCCATTCAATATTGGCATTTCTACATCAAGGCTTACTACATCAGGTCTTAATTGTGGAATGAGTTCTAGTGCATCTTTTCCATTCCTAGCTGTTCCAACTATAGTTATTTCATTTATATCCCTTAGCATATCTGAGATGATTTTTCTCATAAAAGCTGAATCATCAACAATTAAAAGCTTTATCGCCATATTTTACTCCTATCTATATAGTTATTGTTTCACTGTTTGCAGACTTTATTGTCACTGTGAAATCTCTTAAATCTACAATCATGGTTCTTCCTGAACTACCTCCAGTATGTGCTGCAATTATAGGAATCCCTAGTTCATTTAGTATCCTCTTAACAGCTATAACATTCTGTTCGCCTATCCCATTTTCTATGCCTTTAAAAGTAAACTCAAACATGCTTGCACCACCCGCTATTTTTGCTGTAAGGTTTGTGCTTGCATATTTAGTTTTTAATTCTTTTACCATTTTCGGGATAGCTAAATTTGCAAATTTCTCATCTTTTACATTTCTACTAAAACTAGTGCTATCGGGTAAAAGTATATGACTTAGCCCGCCTACTTTGTTTATGCTATCATATATTGCAATCCCAACACACGAGCCAAGTCCTAATGTCATCAAAATATTGGGTGATGTAGATATTTTATAATCAGAAATTCCTACTTTTATAGTTTCAACCATCTATTAATCCTCTTTCAATTATTTGAGCTCATCAATTTTTTCTTCAATATCTAATAGTTCAATCTCTTGCTCATAGTCAAACAATTTTTGAATGTTTAAAATAATTATGATGTCATCCTCTGTTTTTATAAATCCATTGATATATTTTTTAGATATCTCATACTGTTCATGATTTAATTCAACTTGTTTTGAATCAAATCTTTCTATCCCTTCGATATCCTCCACTAAAAAACCTAGCATCCTTGATTTCCACATTGTCACTATAACTTTGTTTTTTAAGCTAAATCTAATATTAATCCCATATAATTTTTTAGTTAAATCAATTATTGGTAAGATCTTATCATCATAATTAATGACACCAAGAACATAATCATATGTTTCAGGGATTTTTTTGGGTTCTGAAAAATCAATTATTCTATCTATATTCGATATGTCTATTGCATATCTCTGATTGTTTAAAATGAAAACTATATACTGTTCCATATGTCCCTCCAGTAATTATTTTTTAAATTTGAAAGTTTGAAATCAATTTTTTAAGCTGATTCGATATTTCTTTAAGCTTCTCTGCATATTCAACAAAACTTGCAGTGGTTGCAGTTATCTCCTCAGCAGATGCCGATACTTCTTGTGTGCTTGCACTAATTTCTTCTGATACTGCTGAAATATTTTGAGTGTTTTCTAAAATTTCATTTTTTCTATTCTTTAAATCTACAACAAGATCAGCTATGCCACTAACCTTTTCGCTTAATGAATTTATAGAATCAAGTATACGGATAAAGGCATCTTTTGTGCTTTCTACAGTATCCACTTGTTCATTTACCACTTCTTTTGCTTTTGCCATAGCTACTACAGCTTCATCAGATCTGTCATTCATTGATTTTATCAAATTAGCAATATCTTTTGTAGCATTTTGTGATTTTTCTGCAAGTTTTCTTATCTCTTCGGCTACCACAGAAAACCCTCTTCCTGCTTCTCCTGCTCTAGCTGCTTCAATTGCCGCATTTAAAGCTAATAGATTTGTTTGTTCAGCAATTTGATTTATTGTATCAGTTATTATATTTATTTCATTAGCGTTATTTTTTACATCAGTTATTATTTCATTAGTTAATTTTGTTGATTCCTCAGTTTTCTTAGCTTTATCTGTTAATTCTTCTACTTTCATCAAGCCTAAGTTGCTATACTCATTTGTCTGCTTTGAGAGCTCATTTACTGCTTCTATTGATTCAGAAACACCATCGAGGACTTTTGAAAACTCTAAGATGTTTTGAGAATTTTTTTCTATATCCTCAGCTTGTTCCTGACTCCCCTTTGCAATCTCGTATATAGTTTGAGATACTTCGTTAAGAGCAGAATTTGATTCTTTTGTCATATCCAAAATCATATCTGATGCTTCTACTACATCCTCAGATGAATCCGATACTTTTTTTAATGCTTCTCTTATATTTTTTAGCATATTCTCAAAACTGATTGAAATTATGCCAAATTCGTCTTTAGATTCTATTTTAACATCTGCATTTAAATTGCCTTCTGCTACTGTTTCAAAAGATTTTTGTAAATGTTTTACTTTTTTGCTTATATCTTTGCTAATAATATAAGTTGTAATGCTAGCTATTAATATGGTTAATATTGCTACTATTAAAGTATTTATTAATAATACGCTCATTTTAGATGTCAATTCGGTTTCTGGTATGAGAGCTGCTATTCTCCAGCCAGTCCTCTGATTTGTGCTAAACACGCCATAGAAATTTTCTCCTGAAGGATCTTTATAGTTAGAAAACCCATCAGCCTTAACTTTCATATCTTCCCATAGTTTCAAATCCAAAATAGTCTGTTTACCAATTGATTCTTGATCTTTTGCTATCAAATTTACTCCGTTTGGATCTGTTATTATAATATTCCCAGAATTACCTATAACAAGATTAGTTAATTGATTAGACAATACTGATAAATCAATATCTATTCCAACAACCCCTATCAGGTTATTGTTATCTAGTACCGCTTTAGCCGCAGATATTACTATTTTACCAGTTCCCGCATCTACATATGGGTTTACCCATATTACATTGTCTCTATTAGCTTCTGCTGTAGTATACCATTCTCTTATAGTTGGGTCATAATTAGTAAGTGGAACTTTGGGAAAAAGTGCCATCCTTTTATCTGAAGTTCCAAAATAGACAGTTAATGTATTTTTATCTAAGTCTTTGTAATCCTTAAGTTTATTCATGAATTCTTCTTCAGTTAATTCACCATTGAAATATCCCACGACTTTATCGTCTTTAGCTAATACTTTGAGTTGCTTTTCTATGTCTATGAGATAGTTGTCTATGCTTAACTCAATATACTCAAGAGTTTGGTAGCTTGAATCCAATAATTTTTCTTCATATAGATTATATGAATTATAGTAGTTTATTCCCCCAACCAATACAATAGAAAGAATTGTAATTAAGATCATTACAGTTGATATTTTTCTACTGATTGATTTAGAAGCTTTTTCTTTTTTATCCGATGCCTTTCTTTCTCTTTTCTTCATAAATTATTTCATCTCCATTTTAAATTTTAAATTGCTTAAGGAGTTTACTCAATTTATTAGCCATTTCTCTTTGTTCTTCTGCTTTCTGTTTGATTTTTAATAGCGAATTTGCAGTTTCTTCACTTCCTAAGCTAATTTCCTGACTTGATGCATTTGCTTCTTCTATAACCGCTGCTACTGAATCAATAGATGCTCCAATTTCCTCTACAGAAAATGAAATATCTGAAGTTTTTTGTGAAAAATCTTTTGTCAGTTCTTTTACAAACTGCGCATCTTCAAAATATAAATTGCCTGTGTTCTCTAATTTGTCATAATCGTTTGTAACATCTTCATCAATGAATTTTAGTACTTCTTCTGCATTATGTGCCAAACTTTCTACAGATTTATTTACCTTATCGATGATTTGTTTTATTTTCGATGTGGTTTGCTCTGAGTTCTCTGCCAATTTTCTTATCTCATCAGCTACTACCGAAAATCCTCTTCCAGCTTCTCCTGCTCTTGCTGCTTCTATAGCTGCATTTAATGCCAAAAGATCCGTTTGATTAGCTATTTCAGAAATAATATCTGTCATTTTAGCTATCTCTTCAACTACCTTTGATTCTTCTACTGATTCCATTATCATTTTTTGCTTTTCTAAATAGATTTCTCTAGCATTTTTTTTGGATTTTATAGCTGTTTCCAACATTTCTTTTGCTCTTTCTTCAATTTCTTTGCCTTTTTCTTCTCCTAGTTGAGCATTTGTTAATAATTCCTTTGTTTTTTCTGATATCATGTCAGAAGATGAAGCTATCTGTTCAACTGAAGCACTTGTTTCCTCCATACCAGCAGCTATTTGATTTATAGAATTATTTATATTAACTCCTTGTTCAGAAACCAACCCTATTTCCTTAGATAAAAGCTCACTAGCATCCGTAGTCTTTTCAACTGATAATTCAATCTCTTCAATTAACATATTTATTTTCTGTGTCATTGTTTTAAAATTGTTAACTAAAATTCCTATTTCATCTTTTCTCAATCCATAATTATCCTCAAATTGAAAACTAAAATCTCCGTCAGCCATTAAATTGGTAGCTTTTTGCAATGACTTGATAGGCTTTACTATGTTAGATGAAATCATAAATCCTAAAAATACCGAACAAATAATTGATGCTACCAGTATGATTGAAGTGATTAAAAGATCTCTATTAGCAATTTCTTTGTTGGTTTCAGATGCAATTCTTGCTTGAGTTATCTTTGTTGTCATTAAATAAGTGTATGTATCTGTAATTTTTTTTTCTAATTCCTTTGCTTCTCCAAACATTAAAATTTTAGCTTCATTTGGTTTGTTTGCTTTTGAAAAGTTAATTATTTTATTTATCACCTCATCATATTGAGCTTTATAAGATCTTAATTGATTGATAGCTTCAATTTCTTCAGTTGTGTCAGCAGATTTTGCATAATTTTCAAGTAATTTATTAAATTGATCATTTTTACTTTGAATAGATTTTTCATCTATTACAGCCATTTGTCCTACAATTAAAATGTCTTTTACTTCACTTTGCATAGTTAAAAACGATTCTACCATGATTACCAATTCACCAAGGGGAACTGTGTTATCATTATAAAGTCTATCATCATTCTTCTGAATTTCATTGATGCTATATAATGCTACCGAACCAACAATAATAGTAAAAAATGAAATTAATAAAAATCCACTTATTATTCTTGTTCTAATTGATCTGTTAAAAACCCCCATTTTAATCCCCCTTAAGATAACTATAATAGCCTAAGTTTAATATCGGAGATAATTGCATTTTTTTAACCTATTATAAAAATAAACTTACTTTATTATCAAATTAAATATGTTGTGATAAAATATCAATATAATTTTTAGAAAGGTGTTTAATATGAATTCTCATGATGAAAATTTTATAATAAATCTTGCTATAAATGTAGGTAAATTGATGCTTGAAAGTGGGGCTGAGATATATCGAGTTGAAGAGACTATAGAAAGAATGATTTCTTCTAAAATAGATTCTAAAGTTGATGTCTTTGTATTGCCAACAGGAATAATTGTTAGTACAAAATCTAGTGTCAAATCAATAACCCATTTAGAAAGAGTTCGTTCCTATAAACTAAACTTAGAAGCTATATCAAGAGCAAACTCTTTTTCACGAATATATACTCAAAATGATTTAAGCGATGAAGAGTTAGATATCCTTATAACAAGCCTTACAGATATTCCTCAATTTTCAAATAAAACGACTTTGTTTTTCACAGGTTTAGCTGGGGGTCTATTTACAGGTTTAACTGGAGGAACATTTTTAGAGATTTTTTTAGCTTTTTCAATATCTTTGTTTGTAGGTTTTATTTTAAAAAGATTATCAAAGTTCAATCCTAACTTCTTTATCAGAAATATAATAGGCGGCTTTTTAGTTGCGAGCATGGGAGTTTTATCTTATTATATATTCAGTAAATTGGGGCTGAATTTAGAATATAACAGAATAATTATTGGTCCATTAATGCCGTTAGTTCCTGGAGTAGCTTTAACTAATGGCATTAGAGACTTGATTTCAGGTGAATTAGTAGCAGGTGGAGCAAAAATCCTTGAAGCAATTTTTATAGCTATAGCTCTGGCATTTGGTGTAGGTATAGCATTACAAATTTCATTTGCTTTTATATAGGAGGCCATTCATGAACTTTTTAATACAAATTTTGCTTTCTTTCTTCAGTGTGTTTGGGTTTGCTGTAATATTCAATACTCCTAAACGTTTAATTCTATTAGCAAGCATAAATGGAATGTTAGGCTGGTTGATATTTTACTTTATCCAAAACTTAAATTCTAATTTCGTGCTTCCCCCACTAATAGGGTCTTTATTTGTAGGTTTATTGGGAGAGATGCTTGCAGTTTATAATAAACAACCTGCTACTTTATTTATAATTCCAGCGATTATCCCATTTGTACCTGGATACGGAATATATTATACAATGTTTCATATTCTAAATAACGATATTTCAAATGCTTTAAGTACAGGCTTAGAATCTATTTTTGTTGCAATTGCTATAGCTTGTGGCCTAGTTGTCGCAACCTCTCTTATCCGAATTGTAAGGCCTTACCTTGATAAGCTTTTTGATTAGAATAACACTTTGTTAAATTATTGATAATTTTATCAATTTGACTACTATTTTTTTAAAAATGTGATATAATTTAAGCAAACGTTATTATAAATATAGATAGTTGCAGAATACAAAATTAAAAATATATAGAGTTATCCACAGCTAAAATTAAAAATTCAATAGATTTTGCAAT